>NZ_JACHEZ010000006.1 GCF_014201675.1 Oceanithermus desulfurans
TACCACGCACCACGCACTACGCACCACGCACCACGCACTACGCACCACGCACTACGCACCACCGGTCTCCGTCATCCCCGACGAGGCGCGGAGCGTCCGGTCCGGAAACCCGAATATAGCCACGGGCGGTCCGGCCGGCTGGGTCGGCCTGCCGTGTGGAGCCGCTGACCGTCAGGGACGCTGGCCGAGGAACAAAGCCGCCGCCGTGTATCCTGAAGAATGAGGAGGATGAAAATGCGCGTATCCGCCGCGGCGGCCGTAGGGGCCGCCCTGATCCTGGCCGGCTGTTCGCATAGCGACCTGACCGGTTTACCGGCGTGCGGTGAACCGGAGCTGGCCGCGCTGCCGCTCGAGGAAAGCTCGTTCAGCTCGATCCTGCCGCTCGGCAGCCTGGGGCCGGTCAGCCATACCTTTCCTACCGAGCACCATTACCTGGTGCTGCCGCCCGATCCGAACGATGCGGGAAGGGCGCTGGCGGTGCCGGTGTACGCCATGCAGGACGGATGGATCGTCCAGGTGGACAGCGTGGAGCACCAGCCGGCCGGATTCACCGATTACGACGTAACCCTGGGCGTCTGCTCGCAGTTCTCGGTTCAATACGGGCACATGTCGTCCCTCAGCCCGGAGCTGCAGGACGCGCTGGGCCGTCCCAGCCGCTGCGACACCTATACGGTCGACAACCAGACGTACAAACGCTGCAAGTACCGCGCCAAAGTTCCCGTAAGCGCGGGGCAGCTCATCGGCCGCGCCGGCGGCAACCCCGAACAGTTCGCCCTCGACCTGGGGGCCAAGGACTACCGCCGCGAACAAAACTTCTTCGCCAATCAGGAGCGCTACCGCGCCAAAGCCGGTGACACGATCTACGCGGTGAGCCCGTTTGCCTACCTGCGGGCCGACCTGCGGGCGCTGGTGGACCCGAAGATGGGATGGTGGGACGGAACCCTTAAGCGTACCGTGCCCCCAATCTACGGCGAGATCGCTTACGACGTCGCGGGCACCGCCATGGGTAACTGGTTCCGCGAAGGCGAGCCGTTCTTCCCCGAAGATCCGCACCTTTCGCTGGCCAAGGACAACATCGACCCGGACGTTTACGCGATCAGCGCCGGCACCTCCATGGGTGCGCTCGCCGGTTACGTGGTCAGGTTCACCCCCCGGCACTCCGGGGTTCTTGAGCGGGCCTTCGAGGAGATCGCCGACAATGCGATTTACTGCTATCCGACCGAGCAGAGCGGAACCGGCACGCCGGTGGGACGGGTGCTGCTGCGGCTTAGCGGTTTGAGCACCCTGGAGGCCGAGTTTCAGCAAGCCAAGCAATGCGATCAGGAGCTGGCTTTCGTACAGCCGCGCAGGTTTGTACGCTGAAGCAGTTTCGTCGCCCGGTCCTTCATCGGACGGCGGGTAGCAGGCTCCGTCCGACCCGCCCTAAGCGCGCCCCGCCAGCCGGCGGGGTTGGCCGCGCCAACGCGGAGGTGCACACGCTCACGAACGCCCTGAAGCGGGGAACACGAACCGCAGTCAGGGCGTTACGGTTGCGCGTTACCGGCCCCCGGCCCGAGCCGCTTTCGGGCGTTGGCGATGGGCAGGGCGGCGGCCTGAAGCTGACCCTGCCGGTAGTCGATCAAAAGGTGACCTGCGCCCAGGTACTCGGCGGCCGTGAGAAACGTTTCCTTAAGGGTCCAGCTGTAGAGGGGCGTGACCTTCATACCGCGGGCGGCGGCGACCTCGCGGCTGAACTCGAGCGCGGCTTTCGAGCTGGTCCAGACGAGGGCGTACTTAACCTCGGCGGCGGTCAAGGTAAGGTGCTCACCGGCCCGCGCGGGGTCGGTGAGCACGTACCATACGGCTTCGAAGAAGTTGGTTTCCACGGTCAGTCGAGCTTGAAACCCACCTGGAGGACGACCTGGAAGCTCTGGACGTCGCCGTCGCCGATCTTGCCGCGGATCTCCTTGACCTCGAACCAGTCGAGGTGCCGCAGGGTCTCCGAGGCCTTCCTGATGGCCGCGCGGATCGCGTCTTCGAGGCTTTCGTCGCTGGTGCCTACGAGCTCGATCTTCTTGTAGACCGCCATAACGCCCCTCCTTTCGGTTACCATTCTAGCGCCGCGGGGGCGGGACAAACCGAGGTCAGAGCAAGAGTTCGGCGATCTGCACGGCGTTGAGGGCGGCGCCCTTTAGCAGCTGGTCGCCTGAGACGAAGAAGTCGAGGGCGTTGTCGAAGGCCGGGTTCTGGCGGATGCGCCCCACCTCCACGTCCCACTTGCCGGTGGCCGTGAGCGGCAGCGGGTAGCGGTTTCGTTCGGGATCGTCCACGACCTCCACGCCGGGTGCCGCCTCCAGTACCGCCCGCGCCGCCTCGGGAGTGACGGGGCGTTCGAAGAGGACCGTGGCAGCCTCGGAGTGGGCCCGCAGGGTGGGGATGCGCACCGCGGTACTGCTGATCTTCATCTCCGGCTCGCCGAAGATCTTGCGGGTCTCCCAGACCACCTTCATCTCCTCGCGCGTGTAGCCGTTGTCCTGGAAGGCGTCGATGTGGGGGATGACGTTGAAGGGGATGGGGTGCTGGAAAACTTTGTGGCCAACCGGCTTTCCGTCCAGGTAGTTGCGGGTCTCGCGCAGGAGCTCGTCCATGCCCTCGGCCCCGGCGCCGCTGGTGGCCTGGTAGGTGCTGACCACCACGTGGGTGGCGCCGAAGGCCCGGTGCAGCGGCCAGAGGGCGACGGCGAGGATGGCCGTGGTGCAGTTGGGGTTGGCGATGATGCCCTTGTGCGCGCGGGCGGCTTCGGGGTTGATCTCGGGGATCACCAGGGGAACCTCGGGGTCGTAGCGCCAGGCCGAGGAGTTGTCCACCACCACGGCCCCCTCGCCCGACCACAGCGGGGCCAGCTTCTTGGAAACTCCGCCGCCGGCGCTGGCGAGCACCACGTCGGCGGGGATGGGGCCTTCGGGGGTGACCTCGACGGTGTGGGCCTCGCCGCGGAAGGTGAGGGTCTTGCCGGCGGAACGCGGGCTGGCGTAGAGCCGCAGCTCGTCCACCGGGAAGTCGCGCTCTTCCAGGACCTGGATCAGCTCTTGGCCTACGGCTCCCGTGGCTCCAACGATGGCGATACGCATAACTCCTCCTGGCGCACGCAGGGCGTGCGAAAAGATTCACTAAAACTAGCACAGCCCGGAGCGACGCGCAAGGAAAAAGGCCGCGTCCGCGGCCCTGGTAGAGGTTTTGGTGCGAACGTTTATGCGCCGAGGAGCTCGAGCGCCCCCAGCTCGCCCAGCGCGTCGCGCACTCCGCGCAGGAGCGCCAGCCGGTTCTCGCGCACCGCCGGGTCGTCCACCATCACCAGCACGTGGTCCATGAAGGGGTCGAGGGCGCCGGCGAGGGCCAGGATCTGGGCCAGCGGCTCCGCAAGCGGGGTCAGGTCGACCTGGGGAAGCGGCGCAGCCGGATCCCAGGGAGGCAGCAGCGAAGCCCCGCGTTCGAGAAGCTCGGCCACGGCCTGCCGGGTGGGTTTCAGCGCCTCGAACAGCCGGGCCTCTTCCTCGGTCTCGAAATGCGCCGGGTCGGGTTCGCGGTCGCTCTCGCTCTGCGAAGCCAGGTTGGCCGCGCGCTTGTAGAGCCGGGTCAGCTCGGCGAACTCGGGCCGCTGCATCAACTCGTAGACGAGGCGCGCCCGCAGCATCTGGCCGTAGACCGTGGGCGCCTTCTGGGCGGCGCGCACCGCCAGCGTGGGCAGGCCGGCCTCGGTGAGCAGCGACTCCAGGCGTTCTTCGGCGAAGGCGCGGGCGGCCGACACCGTTTCGGGGCTCACCTCCAGGCCGCGGGCGCGGTAGGCCTCGGCGGCGGCCTCGAGGACGTCCTCGAGGGGAAGGTCCCAGCCCGTCCGCCCGAGGATGCGCACCAGGCCTGCCGCGGCGCGGCGCAGGCCGTAGGGGTCGGCGGAGCCGCTGGGCTTCTTACCCAGATGGAAGAAGCCCACCAGGGTGTCGGCGCGGTCGAGCACCGCCAGCAGCGCTCCTTCGGCCGTCTCGGGCAGGGGGGCGTCGGGCCCGGTCGGCCGCACCGCGTCCTCGAGCGCCCGGGCCACGCGGGCGTCGATCCCCTGCTTTTCCGCGTAGGCGCGGGCCATCACCCCTTCAAGCTCGGGGAACTCGTAGACCATCTGGGTGGGCAGGTCGGCCTTGAAGAGGGCGGCGGCCTCGCGGAGGACGTTTTCGTCGAGCGGTAGCCGGACCGCAAGGCTGGCGGCCGCCTCCCGTACCCGGCCCGCCTTGTCGGCCATCGTGCCCAGACCGCGCTGGAAGTTGATGCCCGCGAGTTTCTCGTGGTGCTCGGCCAGCGGGGTCTTCAGGTCTTCGGTCCAGAAGAAGTAGGCGTCGTAGATGCGGCCCTCGAGCACCTGCTCGTAGCCGGAGCGCACCACGTCCAGGTCGGGCGGCTGGTGACCGGAGACGCCGATGAAGCGGTTGGTGAGGCGTCCTTCGGGGACGCGCACCGGGAAGAAGCGCTGGTGTTGGATCATTACCGTGGCCAAGACCTCGTCCGGGAGCTCGAGGTAACGCTGGGAAAAGCTTCCCATGACGGCGACCGGCCACTCGACCAGGTGGGTGACCTCCTCCACCAGGTCCTCGGGCAGGACGGCCTCGTAACCTTCGCTCAGGGCCAGCGTGGCGGTCTCGAGCACCACCCGTTCCCGCCGCTGGCTGACCTCGGCGACGACGTGGGTCCGGTAGAGGGCGTCGCGGTAGCTATCGGCGTCCACCTCGACCTCGCCCGGGGCCAGGAAACGGTGGCCGCGGCTGGTCTTGCCGGCGGCGACGTTGAAGACCTCGACGGGCAGTACCTCGCCGTCCAAGCGGGCCACCAGCCAGCGCACCGGCCGCACGAAGGGGCCGTCGCCCGCGCCCCAGATCATCTTCTTGGGCGCGGGCAGGTCGCGAACCAGACCCGCGAGCAGCTCGGGCAGGATGCGGGCGGTGGGCTCGCCCTCGTGCACCACCCGTGCCCAGACGTAGCCGTCCTTTACGGTGAGGTCGGCCACCTTCACGCCGGCCTTGCGGGCGAAGCCGGTGGCCGCGGGGGTGGGCTGGCCGTCCTTGAAGGCGGCACGCTCGGGCGGGCCGCGGCGCTCTTCTTCCACGCGCGCGCTCGTTTCGGGGAGGCCCCGCACCACCAGCGCCAGGCGGCGTGGCGTGGCGTAGGTTTCGATCTTTTCGAAAGAAAGCCGGGCGGCCTCGAGCCGCTCGGCGGCGAGCCGCTCCAGGTCGGCCAGCGCCCGGGGCACGTAGGCGGCGGGCAGTTCTTCGGTGCCGATCTCGAAGAGGAGGTTCATCCGGCCACCTCCTCGTGGTGCTTCTTCAGGTAGGCCCGTGCCGTGGCCTCGGCCAGCCGGCGCACCCGCTGGACGTAGGCCTGGCGCTCGGCGTGGCCGAGCACGCCGCGGGCGTCGAGCAGGTTGAAAGCGTGCGAAGCCTTGAGCACGAACTCGTAGGCGGGGTGGATCAGCCCGAGTTCCAGCAGCCGCCGCGCCTCCTCCTCGTAGTCGTCGAACCAGCGGCGCACCTTATCGGCGTTGACGTGCTTGAAGTTGTACTCGCAGTGCTCCAGCTCGAAGTCGCGGCGGATGTCGCCGATGGTCACGCCGGGGGCGTACTCCACGTCGTAGGTGTGCTTCTTGTTCTGCAGGTAGAGGGCGATGCGCTCGAGCCCGTAGGTGAGTTCGACGCTCACCGGATTGACGTCGACGCCGCCCACCTGCTGGAAGTAGGTGAACTGGGTGATCTCCATCCCGTCGAGCCAGACCTCCCAGCCCAGCCCCCAGGCACCCAGGGTGGGGCTTTCCCAGTTGTCCTCGACGAAGCGCACGTCATGGTCCTCGACGCGGATGCCGATGGCCCGCAGCGAGTCGAGGTAGAGGTCCTGCACGTCGGCCGGCGACGGCTTGAGGATGACCTGGTACTGAAAGTAGTACTGGAAGCGGTAGGGGTTCTCGCCGTAGCGGCCGTCCTGGGGCCGTCGGCTCGGCGCCACATAGGCCGTCTTCCAGGGTTCCGGGCCCAGCGCCTTGAGAAAGGTGGTGGGGTAGAAGGTGCCCGCACCCACCTCGGTGTCGTAGGGTTCGGTGATCACGCAGCCGTAGCCGCCCCAGTAGTCGTGGAGTTTTAGGATCAGGTCTTGAAAGAGCATCGCCGGCTCCTGTTCATGAGAGGTTGTCACGGGCGGTTCACCCGCGCGGAACGCGCGCGGATAATATATCATATAGACAGGCTTCATCTTCGCCTTCGTTGCGTACGAAACGCGGGAAGCCTGTAGGCAAGAAGTCTTCAAGGCACGGAGTAGAAAGGAGTTTTCGCCTTGAACCGATACGACGACCGTGCACGCCTGGTGTTCCACTACGCCCGCGAAGAGGGGAGCCGCCTGGGCCACTCGATGATCGGGCCGGAACACCTTTTGCTCGGCCTCATGCGCGAGGGCGGCACCGCGGCCCGCATCCTGGCCGAATACGGCGCCAACCTGGAGGCCATGCGTCGCATGGTGGAAGAGCTGGTGGGCCGCGGCGAGGGGAGCCGCTCCGGCGAGCCCCCGGCCATCACCCCGCGGGCGCGTCGGGTGATGGAGCTGGCCGGCGCCGAGGCCCGCAACATGAGTTCCCCGGCCATCGGGACCGAACACATCCTGCTGGGCATCATCCGCGAGGGCGACGGCGTCGCCTACCGCATCCTCAGCCACTTCGCCAAGGACGTGGACACCATCCGCTGGCGCATCATGGCCGGCGGCGAAGAAGCCACCCAGGAAAAGGCCGCGCAGACCCCCTTCCTCGACGAGTACGCGCGCGACCTCACCAAGGACGCCCGCGAGGGCAAGCTCGACCCGGTCATCGGCCGGGTGGACGAGATCAACCGCGTCATCCAGATCCTGGCGCGGCGCACCAAGAACAACCCGGTGCTGGTGGGCGACCCCGGCGTGGGCAAGACGGCGATCGTCGAGGGGCTGGCCCAGGCGATCGTCGAGGGCCGGGTGCCCCCGGTGCTGCAGGGCGCGCGCGTGGTCAGCCTCGACCTGGCCGGGGTGGTCGCGGGCACCAAGTACCGCGGCGAGTTCGAAGAGCGCCTGCGTCAGATCATCGAAGAGCTCAAGAACGGCAAGATCATCGCCTTCATGGACGAGCTGCACACCCTCATCGGCGCCGGCGGTGCCGAGGGGACGCTGGACGCCGCCAACATCATGAAGCCGCCGCTCTCGCGCGGCGAGATCCAGCTCATCGGCGCGACCACGACGGGCGAGTACCACCGCTACGTCGAAAAGGACGCCGCGCTCGAGCGCCGCTTCCAGCCGGTGATCGTGCTCGAGCCCAACCCCGAGGAAACCCTCGAGATCCTAAAGGGGCTGCGCCCGCGCTACGAGGCGCACCACGGCGTCATCATTCCCGACGAGATCCTCAAGGCCTCGGTGCGCATCGGCGTGCGCGGCCTCCCCGGGCGCAACTTCCCCGACAAGGCCATCGACCTGATCGACGAGGCGGCGAGCCGCGTGCGCCTCAACGCCTCGCTGGGTTTGCCGGTGGCGACCGACGAGGACGACACCCCGGTCGTGACCCGCGAGGACCTGGAGACCGTCGTCGACTCCTGGGGCGGCGTCTACGTGGACGAGTCCGAAGAAGAGAACCTCCTCGAGCTCGAGGCGCGCCTGCGCGAGAAGGTCGTCGGACAGGACCAGGCGGTGCGGGCCCTGGCCTCGGCGCTGCGCCGCGCCCGGGTGGGCCTGGGCGGCCGCGCCCGGGTGACCGCCAGCTTCCTCTTCGTCGGCCCCAGCGGTGTTGGCAAGACCCAGCTGGCCAAGGCGCTGGCGGAGACGCTGTTCGGCAGCGAGCGGGCCCTCATCCGCTTCGACATGTCGGAGTTCCAGGAGCCGCACTCGATCTCCAAGCTGATCGGCGCGCCCCCGGGCTACGTCGGCTACGAGCAGGGCGGCCGCCTCACCGAGGCGGTGCGGCGCCAGCCCTTCAGCGTGGTGCTGCTCGACGAGATCGAGAAGGCCCATCCCGACGTCTACGGCGCCTTCCTGCAGGTGCTCGACGACGGCCGCCTCACCGACGGCCTCGGTCGCACCGTCGACTTCCGCCGCGTCATCCTGATCATGACCTCGAACACCGGCTTCAACGTCGGCCCCGCCATCGGCTTCACCGAGAGCGAGGTCGACAGCGAGTCGCCGCTCAAGGCGCTCTTCACCCCCGAGTTCCTCGACCGCCTGGACGAGGTCATCCGCTTCGGTCCGCTGGCGCGCGAGGACCTGGTCAAGGTGGCCGGCTTCATGCTCGACGAGATCGCCGAGGAGCTGGCCAGCCGCGAGGTCGAGGTGCGCTTCGACGAAAGCGTCGCCGAGTGGGTGGTGCAGCAGGCGCCCCAGCTGGGTTCGGCGCGGATCCTCCGCGGGATCATCCGCGACAAGGTCGAGGACCCGCTCTCCATCGCGCTGCTCGAGCATCCCGGCGAACGCCTGCGGGTCCTCCTGCGCGAGGGCGAGCTCTTCTTCGAGGCCGGCGAGGTCAGCCTCGTCTAATCGATGAAGCCGCATGGGAACGAGACCGCCGCAGGGTGCGGCGGTCTGCTTTGAGGTGGGCATGGCCAAGCAAAAGAGCCAGTTCCGCTGCGTCGAGTGCGGCTACCGGGCGCCCAAACCGCTGGGCCGCTGCCCCAGCTGCGGCGCCTGGGGCAGCTTCAGCGAGGAGCGCACGGGCGAAGGCGGCCCCGCAGCCGCGTCCCCGGCGGGCGTCATGCCGCTCGCCGAGGTCGACGCCGAGGCCCTGCCGCGTTATTCAAGCGGAAGCGGCGAGGTCGACCGCGTCCTCGGGGGCGGGTTCGTCCCCGGAGCGGCGCTGCTGATCGGAGGCGAGCCCGGGGTGGGGAAGAGCACCCTGCTGCTGCAGGTCGCCGACCGGGTGCTGAAAAGCGGCAAGCGCGTCGTCTACGTGGCCGGCGAGGAGTCGCCGCAGCAGGTTAAGCTGCGCGCCGAGCGCCTGGGGGTGAGCCCCCGCCTCGAGCTGATGCGCGACACCCGGCTGGACGCGGTGCTGGCGGGGCTGGAGGCCCACGCTCCCGACCTCGTCGTCGTCGATTCGATCCAGACGCTCGAATCCGAGGGGGTGCCCGGCTCCCTGGTCGCGGTGCGCAACGCCACCCAGGCCCTGGTGCGCTGGGCCAAGGCCGCGGGCGGCACGCTGGTGCTCGTCGGCCACGTCACCAAGGAGGGCACGGTCGCCGGCCCCAAGGTTATCGAACACGTGGTGGACGCGACGCTCTACCTGGAGACGGCCGGGGTCTTTCGGGTGCTGCGCTCGGCGAAGAACCGCTTCGGTCCGGTGGGCGAGGTGGGGGTCTTCCGCATGGAGCACGCCGGGCTGGTGGAGGTGGCCAACCCCTCCGAGGCCTTCCTGGCCGAGCGGCCGCTCGGGGTACCGGGTTCCACCGTGGGGCTGGCCCTCTACGGCGAGCGGGTGATCGCGCTCGAGGTCCAGGCGCTCGCCGCCAAGAGCCCCTACGCCGCGCCCAAGCGCGTGGCCCAGGGGCTGGATCCGCGGCGCGTGGACGTGGTGCTGGCGGTGCTGGAACGGCGTCTGGGGCTGAAGCTGGGCCACCTCGACGTCTACGTCAACCTGGCCGGCGGCCTGCGCGTGAACGATCCGGGCCTCGACCTCGCCGTGGCTTTGGCCGTGTATTCTGCGGTCATGGGCCGCCCGGTGCATCCCCAGACCGCCGCCGTGGGCGAGGTGGGCCTGGCCGGCGAGGTCCGCTCGGTCACCCTCCTGGAGGCGCGGCTGCGCGAAGGGCGGCGCGCCGGCTTCGAACGCGTCCTGGGCCCGGGGGCGCTGGCCACCGTCGAGGCGGCCGTGCGGGAGGCGTTGGTATGAAGCCCCTGCGCGTCGCGCTGCTCGCGATCTTCACCTACCTGGGGTTCGAGTTCGGCGTCTGGCTCGACGAGCGCGGCCTCCTCTCCAGCCCCATCAACCTGGTCTACCTCACCGTCGTCGGGGCCCTGCTGGGCCTCTTGCTGGCGCCGCGGCTGGAATACGCGATCCTGCGCGGCCTCGATCGCCTGGAAGAGGGCTGGCGGCGTCTGCCGCCGGAGCTGCCGCTGGCCGTCACCGCGGCGAGCGTGCTCGCGCTGCTGGCGGCGGTGCTGCTGACCACGTTGCTCTCGAGCGTTCCCGGCTTCGCCTGGTACCACTCGCTGGGCATCGCCCTGGTGCTCGTCTTAGTGTTCAGCTTCGTCGCCGTGCGCAACATGCACTTCTTCCGACCACGCGGCGCCGCGGCGGCGCCGCGCGACCTGGGCGGCAAGGCGCTCGACTCCTCGGTGCTGATCGACGGCCGCATCGCCGAGATGGCCGAGCTGGGCTGGCTCGAGGGTCCGTTGTGGGTGCCCCGCTTCATTCTGCGCGAGCTGCAGCTCCTCGCGGATCAGGAAGACCCGGTCAGGCGGGGCAAGGGGCGGCGGGGGCTCGAGACCCTGGAGCGCCTCCGCGGCACCGTACCGCTGGAGGTGTTGGACGACGAGGTGGGCCGGCAGGAGCTTACCGACGACAAGCTGCTCGACCTCTGCCGCGCCCGCGGCATGGCCCTGGTGACCAACGACGCCGCCATGGTCCAGCTGGCCCGCATCTACGACGTCAAGGTGCTGAGCGTGCAGGCGCTCTCGATCGCGCTGCGCACGCAGTACCGGCCCGGAGACCGGGTCGAGCTCGAGATCATCAAGCCCGGGCGCGAGCCGGGGCAGGGGGTGGGCTACCTGGAGGACGGCACCATGGTCGTCGTCGACCACGCGGTTCAGCACCGCGGCCGTAAGGTCAAGGTCGTCATCACCCAGACGATCCAGACCCAGGTCGGGCGCCTCGTCTTCGCTCGCCTGCAGACCGAGGCCGAGGCCGCGGACGGTCAGTCGCCCTCGGGGTAGGGCGCGGCTTCCAGCACCCGAACCTCCACCTGCCCCACGCCGGCTTCGACGGTGAGCCGCAGCGGCGGTCCGGCGCCGGCGGAGTACCAGCGGCGCCCGCCGCCCCCCAGCCCGCTGACCGCGACCCGGCCGATGCCCCTTTCCACGTCCAGCTCCACCGGCAGCCCCGGCGGCAGGAGCAGCGCGAGCCGCCCCACGCCCCCTTCCACGCGGGCCGCGTAGCCGCCTTTGGCGGGGAAGAAGACCGTCAGGTCGCCCACGCCCGCGCGGATCGCCAGCGCCTCGAGTTCCAGCCCCCGCAGGTCGAGCCGGCCCTGGCCCATCCCCAGCCGCAGGTCCAGGTCGTAGCGCACATCCGGGTGCAGCCCCAGCTTCCAGCGCGGCGCCCGCCCCTGAAAGCGCAGGTTCCGCCCTTCGCTGCGGAGGCGGAGCGTCGCCCGGTCCCGCCGGCGCTGCCTTTCGAGGAGGATCCGCTGACGCGGGAGGCGCTCCAGTTCGGCTTCGAGCAGGGCCGTGGCGTCCTCGGGGAGCGCGGAGAGCTCGAGCCGTGCCACGGGGGCGTCGAGCCGGAAGCTGGCGGACCGCACCTCCTCGGCGAGCGGCACCTGCAGCTCCTCGCGAACGAACGGGCCCGAGGACGACGGCCCGAAGGCGAGCCAGAACCCCGCGGCGAGCAGCAGACCGACGAGGACGAGGAGCGACAGCCGCCGCCCCCGGGGGTCGCGTCCGAAGAGCAGTTCCAGGCCCAGGGCGACCAGCAGCAGCGGCCAGAGCCGCCAGACTTCGCGAACCGCGCCGGGGAGGTAGCCGAGGTCGGCCAGCAGCCAGACCAGCCCGACCGCGACCAGGATCCAGCCCAGCGTCACCCGCGGCCCCCCTTGGGCAGCAGGAAGTAGACCCCGAGGGCGATCAGGAGCAGGGCCCCCAGCAGCGAGCCGTCGATCCACCAGAGCCCGAGGTTTTCCAGCAGCAGCCAGAGGCCCAGGACGACGAGGGTCAGACCCCCGTAGAACCTCAGCTTGGACGGCTCGGTTTCTCCGGTGACGCGACGCACGCTCTCCTCGAGCTCGCGCACGCCTTCCTGCAGCCGATCTTCCAGGGGTCGCGCTTCTTCGCCCTCGCGCGGCAGGACGAAGACGAGGAGCAGGTAGACCAGCGCGAAGACGGGTTGCACCACGACGAGCACGAGGGCGATGAGACGCACCAGGTCGACGTCGAGGCCAAAGTACTCCGCCAGACCACCGCAGACGCCGGCCAGCAGGCGGTGGCGCTCGCTGCGCACCAGCCGTTTACCCTCCATGTGGGACCTCCACGAACAGTCTACCGCATGACGTTTAACCCGGACCCCACGCAAAATGCGCGGGTTATAATACCTGCGGCCGCCACGCGGCGGTATCCAGCACGGGAGGTGCCTTTTGAAACTCCACGAATTCCAAGCAAAAGAGTTGTTGGCCCAGTACGGCGTACCCGTGCCTCCGGGCAAGGTGGCCTACGGCCCCGAAGAAGCCGAGCGCATCGCCAAGGACTTCGGCAAGCAGGTGGTCATCAAGGCCCAGGTCCACGTGGGCGGTCGCGGCAAGGCCGGGGGCGTCAAGCTAGCCCAGCCCGAAGAGGCACGCGAGGTTGCGGGCAAGATCCTGGGGATGGACATCAAGGGCCTCACGGTCAAGAAGGTTCTGGTGGCCGAGGCCGTGGACATCGCTCGTGAGTACTACGCGGGCCTGATCATCGACCGCTCGAGCCAGCGCGCCGTCCTCATGGTGAGCAAGGAGGGGGGCGTGGACATCGAGGAGGTAGCCCGCACCAACCCCGAGGCCATCGTCAAGTTCCCCGTCGACCCCCACAAGGGGTTGCGCCACTTCGAGGCGCGCGAGGTCGTCAAGCAGGCGGGGCTCGAGGGCAACCTCAACCGGCTCGCGAACGTGATCGTGCAGCTCTACAACGCCTTCGCGGGCGTGGACGCCTCGCTCGCCGAGATCAACCCCCTGGTCGTCACCGAGCAGGGTGAGATCATCGCCGCCGACGCCAAGATCGACCTGGACGACAACGCCCTCTTCCGCCACCCCGACCTGGCCAAGCTGCGCGAGGTCGAGGCCGAACACCCGCTCGAGATCGAGGCCAGCAACTACGGCTTCGCCTACGTCAAGCTGGACGGCGACGTGGGCGTGATCGGCAACGGGGCGGGACTGGTGATGTACACCCTCGACCTGGTGAACCGCGCCGGCGGCAAGCCCGCCAACTTCCTCGACATCGGTGGCGGGGCCAAGGCCGAGGTCGTCTACAACGCGGTCAAGCTGGTGGCCAAGGACCCGGACGTGAAGGGCATCTTCATCAACATCTTCGGGGGCATCACCCGCGCCGACGAGGTGGCCAAGGGCGTAATCCAGGCGCTCGAAGAGGGCCTCGTCAAGGTGCCGGTGGTGATGCGCGTCGCCGGGACCGCCGAGGAAGAGGCCAAGAAGCTGCTCGAGGGCAAGCCGATCTACCTCTACCCGAACTCGCTCGAGGCCGCGAAGGCGATCGTCACCATGGTGGGAGGCGCGAAGTGAGCATCCTGATCAACAAGGACACGCGCGTGCTGGTGCAGGGCATTACCGGCCGCGAGGGGCGTTTCCACGCCGAACAGATGCAGAAGTACGGCACCAAGATCGTCGCCGGCGTGACCCCCGGCAAGGGCGGCCAGGAGGTCCTGGGCGTGCCGGTTTACGACACCGTCAAGGAAGCGGCCGCGAACCACGAGATCGACGCCTCTATCATTTTCGTGCCAGCGGCGGCCGCGGCTGACGCGGCGCTCGAGGCCGCCCACGCGGGCATCCCCCTGGTGGTGCTGATCACCGAGGGCATTCCCACCCTCGACATGGTGGCCGCGGTCAAGGAGATCAAGGACCTGGGCGTGCGCCTCATCGGCGGCAACTGCCCGGGTCTCATCTCCGCCGAGGAGTCCAAGCTGGGCATCATGCCGGGCCACGTCTTCAAGAAGGGCAAGGTGGGGCTGATCTCGCGTTCCGGCACCCTCACCTACGAGGCCGCGGCGGCGCTCAGCGAGGCCGGCCTGGGGACGACCACCACCGTGGGCATCGGCGGCGACCCCATCATCGGCACCACCTTCAAGGACCTGCTGCCGCTTTTTAACGAGGACCCCGAAACCGAGGCCGTGGTGGTCATCGGCGAGATCGGCGGCTCCGACGAGGAAGAGGCCGCAGCCTGGGTGCGGGAGCACATGACCAAGCCGGTCGTGGGCTTCATCGGCGGCCGCAGCGCCCCCAAGGGCAAGCGCATGGGGCACGCCGGCGCCATCATCATGGGCGACGTCGGCACCCCCGAGTCGAAGCTGAAGGCCTTCGCCGAAGCGGGCATTCCCGTGGCCGACACGATCGACGAGATCGTGGAGCTCGTTCGTCAGAAGCTCGGCTGAGGTTTCCTGCGAAGAAAGGGGGGCGGCCGCGGCCGCCTCCTTTTTCTGCCGTGGTGCGCCGTCACGCCCGGCTGGGGCGGCGGGCGGCGTCTTGGTAGTCACGCCAGAAGACGCGGACCCGCTGGTAGATCCAGGTGAGCAGGAAGAGGGTCTGGGGCAGCACCGTGTCCCAGCCGGCCACCACCGCGAGGAAGGCGGCGTGGAAGAGCAGGGGTTCGAGGGCGCGCGCGCGGGCGGCGGGCCGCTCGAGCAGCCGCCACCAGGCGCGGCCCTGGACCGGGACCAACAGGGTCGCGTAGCCGGCGTAGGCCAAGAGCGGCCAGCCGCCGGAGCGAACCAGGCCCAGCGCCACCAGCAAGAGCCCGGCGAAGGCCGCGACCCGCAGGGCGTCGAGCGCGCTCCTGAAGGCCGCGGCCGTTCCGGTTTCCACCGCGGACAGCTCACGGCTTGCGGGGGGCAGGAACCCCGCTCCGGCGACCCAGACGGCGTCGGGCCAGAAGTAAAAGAGCGCCTCTTCGTCGCCGTCGGCTTCGTGGCAGGGGAGGAAGCCCGCGGGCACGGGCGCCGTACCCCAGGTGAGCCGCCGCCCCTCGTGGCCGGCGAGGTAGTCCTCGGGCCGGGGGGCCAGGCCGTAGGCGAGCCAGTAGTCGGGAACGCCCTGCAGTACGAGGTAGAACCAGGGATCGCACTCCACGCTTGCCCCGGGCGTCTCCAGCCGGCACCAGGCGTGGGGCGCGGGATCGTTGAGCAGCAGGTGGCCGAGCACCAGCTCGCCGCGCCAGCCGCGTTCGCGGGCCGCCTGGAGAACGCTCTGCGCCAGCGTCAGCGCCGCCTCGCCGGGCCCGGACTCCCCGCCGCCGTCAAGCCGGTAGCCCTGCTCCTGGAGGCGGGCGAAGACGTCCTCGATCAGCGACCCCACTTCCCCGGTCAACGCCGCGGGGCGCGCCTCGAAGATCGGTTCGGTATCGAGATCGAAATCAAGCGCCAGTTCGGCTCCGGCGCCGAGCTCGAAGCAGGCGAGCGTTCGGCCTTCGTCGCTCTGCCGCTGGCGCGCGGGTTGGGAAAGCCGGGCGTCGTGGATGCGCTGCCCCGGCCGGTCGCCGGGCAGCGTCAGGTAGAGGCGCGAGGGGCGGTCGGGCGGGGAGGGGTGGCGGTAGCGAACGCGGAAGCGCATCGTTACCGCCCATCCTACCCCGGCCCGCGGCTAGCCCAGCAGCTTCAGCAGCGGCTGTGGTTCGGGGAAGAGCTCCTCGGGGCGCGCGCCGATGAAGGCCGCGGCCCCGGCGTAGACGCTGCGGAAGTCCACCTGGTAGCGCAGGTCGCCGTCGTCGAGGTCGTCGAGGTTGTACCCGGGCCCCTTGAACCCGCCGACCCCGGGCCCGAGGGCGAACATCAGCCCCGCCTTGCCGTGGTCGGTGCCGCCAGAGGCGTTTTCCTCGACCCGCCGGCCGAACTCGCTGAAGCCCAGGATAAGCACGTCGTTCTCGCGCCCAAGGGCCTTGAGGTCTTGGGAAAGGGCGCTCAAGCCGGCGGCCAGCTGCTCGAGCAGCCCCGGCTGGCGCCCCAGCTGATCGGCGTGGGTGTCGAAGCCGCCCAGGGCCACGTAGTAGACCCGGGCGTCGAGCCCGCCGGCGATCATCCGCACCACGTCGCGCAGGGCGTTGCCGAAGCTGCCGCGCGGGTAGTCGGCCGCGGGCTCGTAGCCGCGCAGCCCCTGCACCCGGCGGGTGTCCTCGAGCAGGCGCTCCATGGCTGCGCGCGCAAGCTCGGCCGGGCCATTGCGGGGCTGGCGCAAGCCCTGTTCGAAGCGGGCGAGCGCCCGCTCGGGCAGCCGCAGGCGGAAGCCCTCGAGCCCGTTCAGGGCCACGCCCTGCCGCGCTTCCCCGCGCAGTGCCAGCGGGGTGGACAGCCCCAGGTTGACGGCGCAGAACGGGTCTTCCTGCTCGTCGAGCCAGCGGCCCAGCCAGCCCTGCATGCTCTTGCGGCTCGGGTCGGCGCTGTGCCAGATGGCCATGGAGACGAAGTGGCTGCGGCTGGCGTCGGGGTACCCCACCGCAGGGATCAGGGCCAGCCGTCCCTGCTCCCACTGGGGCAGCAGCGCCCGCAGGGCGGGGTGCAGGCCCAGGTCCCGACCCAGGTCGAGCACCTTCGCGGCGGGCACGGCCAGATTGGGGCGGACGCTGCGGTAGGCGCGGTCGCGGAAGGGGACGAGGGTGTTCAGGGCGTCGTTGCCCCCGGAGAGTTGAACGACGACCAGCACCTTGTCCCGCTCCTTGGCGGCCCGCGCGGTGCGGGTGAGCAGCGAGGGGGCGGCCCCGCCCGCGGCCAGGGTGGTGAGCATGCGCTGTACGAATCTGCGGCGGTTCATGGCTTCCTCCTAGAGCATCTGCCCCTCGGGCAGTACGGCGGCGTAGGCGTCCTCGGCGCCGTCCATGAAGACGGAAAGGTCGGCGTCCTCTTCCAGCAGCGCCGGCAGCAGGTTGAGCCGCACCAGCAGCGCCGCGTCCCCCAGCCAGGCGCGTCCCCCGGGCCAGCCGGCGACGTTGGGGGGCTGGAAGGGGACCTGCCCCATGCCGATCAGCGCCCGCGCCAGGGCGCGTTCGGGCGCCGGCTTGCCCACGTAGAGCAGGCCGATCAGGTACTCGACCGGCGACTTCACCAGCGCGTTGCGCGCCTCGGGGGCGTAGAAGGCCTCGTGGGTGAAGAGCCAGCGCAAAAGGCCGTAGGTTCCCTCGAGCCGCAGCACCTCCGCCGCGCGCTCCACCAGTTCCCGGGGCGGTTCGGGGGCGAGGTAGAAGCGCAGCAGCTTGCCCGCGAGGAAGCGGTAGGTCTGCGGCTCTTCGCCGAGCACGGCGAGCACTTCCTCGCCGCCGCGTACCGTACGCCCCAGAAAGGTCTTGGGGGCGGGGTCGTGCCAGCGCTCACGGAACTCAAAGGTAATCGGCCGCCCCTCGGCGCGCGCCTTGCGGGGGGAGGTGACGGACCAGCCGGTGAACGCCCGCGCCGCCGCCTTGACGTCGGCCTCGGTGTAGTGGCCTTCGCCCAGGGTGAAGAGCTCCATCAGCTCGCGGGCCCAGTTCTCGTTGGGGTGCTCCTTGCGGCTCTTGGCGTTGTCCAGGTAGACGAGCATGGCGGGGTCGCGGGCCATGGCCTCGAGCAGCTCGGGGAAGGAGCCCGGGCCCAGGCGCCGGAAGGTCTGGTTCTGCTCCCAGATCAACCGCCCCAGCTTTACCTTCTGAAACTCGCTGACGAAGTGGCCGCTCCAGAAGAGCACCAGCCGCTCCGCCGCCGGGGTGGGGGTGGTGAGCCAGTGGTCGAACCAGTGCCGCACCAGTGCCCGGTGGATGCGGCCGCGGTTGGCCTTGGGGTCGTCGTCGATGGCGGGATCGGGGGCGGGCGCGGGGGTGCGGAGCAGCTGCTCGACCGCGCGCTCCAGGCCCATCTCCGCGAGCTGGGCGGTCTCTTCGCGGCGGCCGCGCGCCGCCGCGCGGCGCAGCAGGTGCGCGGCCTCGTAAGGGGTGAACGGTCCTCGGTACATGCGGCCTCCTTGACGCCAAGGTAGCCCGCGCCCCGGGGCGCGGGGATGAACGCCGGGTTAACGGGGGTTCATGTTAGCCGAAGTATTCCTCGATCTGCTCGGGGGTGATGAGGACCTCGCGCGGCTTCGAGCCCTGGTGCGGGCCGACGATGCCCATGGCCTCGAGCAGGTCCATCAGCTTGCCGGCGCGGGCGTGCCCCACCGAGAGCCGCCGCTGCAGGCGGCTGACCGAGGCCTGCCCCTCCTCGACCACGATCTCGGCGGCGCGTTTCAGGTAGGGGTCGGAAAAATCGAGCGGCAGCTCCCCCTGGACCGCGTTGGTGTTGACGCCCAGCGCCAGCGGACCGTCGAAGTCGGCGCCGTAGGCTTCGGCGAAGGCGTCCTCGAAGTCCTGTGCCCGCAGGTACTCGGTCACGCGCCGGATCTCGCGGTCGGAGAGGAAGGGGCCCTGCAGGCGGACGGGCTTGGGCAGGCCGGGCTGGTGGAAGAGCATGTCGCCCTGACCGATCAACCGCTCGGCTCCGGTGCTGTCGAGGATGGTGCGGGAGTCGTGGCTGCTCGAGACCGCGAAGGCGATGCGCGCGGGCACGTTGACCTTGATCAGGCTGGTGAGGATGTCCACGCTGGGCCGCTGGGTCGCGAGGATCAGGTGCATCCCGGTGGCCCGGGCCATCTGGGCGAGGCGCAGGATGGCCTGTTCCACCTCCTTGGGGCTGGTGATCATCAGATCGGCCAGCTCGTCGATGACGATGACCAGAAGGGGCAGCTCGGGCTCGCCCAGCTCGCGCATCTTGGCGTTGAACTGCTCGAGGTTGCGCGCCCCCACCTGGCTCATCATCTTGTAGCGCCGCTCCATGTGGGCCACCGCGCCCAGCAGCACCCCGGCGGCGTCGGCGGGGTTGGTGACCACGCCGCGTACCAGGTGGGGAATGCCGTCGTAGGGCGTCAGCTCGACCATCTTGGGGTCGATCATCAAGAGCCTGAGCTTGCTCGGCAGGTAGCGGTAGAGCAGGCTCATCACCAGGGTGTTGACGCAGACCGACTTGCCCGAGCCGGTGGAGCCGGCGATGAGCAGGTGGGGCATCACGGCCAGGTCGCGCACCCACATCTCGCCGTCGATGCTCTTGCCCAGGATGAGCGGCAACCGGTCCTTGCTGCGCTGGTAAGCGGGGTGGCGCAGCGCCTCGCTGAAGCGGACGAGCTCGCGCTCGGCGTTGGGCACCTCGAGGCCGATCACGTGCTTGCCGGGGATGGGCGCTTCCACGCGCACCGAGCCGACCGCAAGCGCGCGGGCGATGTCGTTGGCGAGGCCGGCGATGCGGCTGATCTTCTCGCCCGGAGCCGGTTCCACCTCGAAGCGGGTCACGCTGGGGCCGCGGGCCCAGTCGACGACGCGGGCGGCCAGGTTGAAGTGCGAGAGGGTTTCGTTGATGATCTCGCCGCGCCGCGCCGCCTCCTCTTCCAGTTCCTTGCCGCCGGCGCGCCGGGGCTCGGGCGGATCGAGCAGTTCGAAGGCGGGCAGCGCCGGTGCCCGGCTCGGGGCGACGGGTTGGGTCGGCGGCGGCGCGGTTCGGGGTCGCGGCGGCGGGTCCGCGACGGCCGCGGGGGGGTCGGCGGGCGCGGGCGCCGCTTCGGCCGCCTCGGTCTCCACGCGGGGCGGTGCGGCGACGAGGCCGCCGCTCTTGAGGATCTGCGCCGCGGCCGGATGGTAGTCCGCGGGGTGGGCCTCGGCCCAGTCGACCCAGCGTTCCCAGGCCTCGGCGCGGTTCGCTACCTCGTCGAGCGCCTCCCGCAGGTTGCGCCAGCGTTCGGCCCGCTCCTCGCGGTGCCGGTCGACGCGGCCGAGCGCCGCGGGGTCGGCCTCCAGCGCCTCGAGGTCCTGCGCGACGGCGGCGTTCAGCTCGGCGTAGCGCTTCTTGATGGCCGCCAGCTCCAGCTGCAAAGCGGCGCGCCGTTCGTCGAGTTCACGCCAGAGCGGCGGCTCGTTCGTGGCCAGGGGGTTGCGCAGCGTTCGTTCCAGCGCTTCGACCTCGGCGATCCAGTCGGGGGGCTCGCTACGCAACCGGGTCAGCAGCTCGGCCGCCCGCTGTTCCATGAAGGCGGCGAGCAGCTCGCGGCTGCGCGCCACCTCGTCGGCCTCCTCGCGGGTGCCGCGCCGGGCCAGGCGTTCGAGGTCTTCCTTGAGCTCGCGCAGCAGCCCGTGGTCGGGGTAGCGCTCCAGCAGGGTGCGCACCTCGTCCAAAAGCGCACGCGCCTGCAGGCGCACCCGCCCCCACTCCCTGCGGCGGTCGCGCTGGTCGCGCCAAGCGGCGTAGAGACGCGCCGCGGCGCGCGCCACCCGCCGCAGGCTCTGGGCCAGGCCCCAGAAGGGGGGGTGCCCGGTCCAGAGGTCGACCACCGCCCAGACGACGAGCGCGAGCAGCAGCAGCCCCGCGTTTCCGAGCTGGTCGTGCAGCCACAGGTAGGCGCGGGCGCCCCAGACCCCCGAAAGCTCCGAGCCCAGCGCCGCCGCGAACGGCAGGCCGAGCGCTCCGACGGCGAAGAGGAAGAAGGTGTGCCGCAACAGCCCCTTGAGGGGTCGGGCCAGCAGCAGACCCAGCGCCGCCAGCGCCAGGGGAAGGGGAATCAGGTAGGTGAGGTAGCCCAGGTGCCGCAGCGCCGCCCGCTTCAGGTCGGAACCGAGGGCTCCGGAGAGCGGGGGTTCGGGGTAGAAGGAGGCGGCAAGGAAGAAGGAGCCGGCGAGGAGCACGAGCGCCAGGGCTTCGAGGTCGCCACGCTGCAGGCGTTGCTTCTTCGCCGGGGGTTTCTTGGGTTTCTTGCTCGCCACCTTCGTATTCTACCGGTCAAGAATTCGCCGGCCCGACGGGCGGGCCGGCCGAGAGAGGGGGGTGGCTTACTGGGCCGAAAGGGCGCGGATGACCAGGTCGGTGACGTCGATGTCGGGGGAGGCGTAGACGACGAGGCCCGACTGCCCCGCGACGTTGGCGCTGAGGATCATGGCGAAGCCGTTCTGTGCGGCTACGCGGGCGATCGTGGCGTCGATCTCTTTGGTGATCGGCGCGAGCGCGGCGTTGATCTTGTCCTGCCACTTCTTGGAGGCCTGGGTGTAGACCTTCTGCAGGTTGTCGAAGTCCTGGCGTTCCTTGGCGGTCGCGCTGCCGTCGCGAATCTTGGGCTCGAGCGCGCGCAGCTGCTCCGCGATGGGCTTCAGCTCGGCGTCCGCCTGGGTGCGCAGCGACTTGATCTCGTCGTACTTGGGGTGGGCCTCGATCACCTTCTGCGCGTCGATGTAGCCGACGCGGCTGGGGATCTCCTTGTTCTGGCTGAGACCGAGCACTCCGATCATCGCGAAGAGCAACGCAAAGGATACAAGGGCGGTTCGTTTCATCAACCCGAGTCTACGCAGGTGCGGTGAACAGGCCGTGAGAGTGCCGTCTGCATCGTAAAACGTAATAGAAATGGTAGGGAAGGAGGAACGCATGCTCGTACGCGACTGGATGACGCCCAACCCCCGTACCGTGACCCCCGATACCCCGGTGCTCGACGCCATCAAGCTGCTCAAGGACCAGGGGTACCGGCGCCTGCCGGTGCTCGAGGCCGACCGCCTGGTGGGGATCGTGACGGACAAGGATCTCAAGGACGCGATGCCCTCCAAGGCGACGACCCTCTCGGTCTGGGAGCTCAACTACCTGCTCTCCAAGCTCACGGTCTCCGAGGTCATGGCCAAGCCGGTGATCACGGTGGACGCCGACGAGCCCCTGGAGGAAGCGGCCCTCCTGATGGAGGAGTACAAGGTGGGCGGCCTGCCGGTGCTCAGCAAGGGCAAGCTGGTGGGCATCATCACGATTACGGACGTGCTCAAGGCCTTCATCGAGGTGATGGGCATGCGCGAAGGGGGGCTCAGGGTCACCCTCGACGTCGAGGACAAGCCCGGCGCGCTCGAGCGCCTCGGTGCGGCGGTCAAGCCCAGCAACATCGTCTCGGTGGCGACCGCAGGGCGGCACGACGGCTACCGCATCGTCGTGCTGCGCATCACCGGCGAGGGGCTGGACACCGTCGTCGACCGCCTGCGTAACGCCGACGAAAAGGTGTTGGACGTCCGCGAGACCCGACCCCGTAAGATCTGAGCGCGGCCGTATGGAATACGCCGCCCCCGCTCTCGGGGGCGGCGTTCGCTAGGGCCTTCAGCCGGGTTCGGGAAGGGGCTGTCCCGGCAGCCAGTCGACGTCGACCTTGTCCTTGGGGTCGTAGGGTGCCTTGACGAAGATCGCCTTCCAGGGCGTCGTCCCGCGGTTGATCAGGTAGTGCGGGTGCATCGGGGGGACGTGGCAGAGGTCGCCGGGGCGCAGGGTGTACCGTTCCCCGTTGATGTAGATCTCCACCTCGCCCTCGAGGGTGAAGAAGTTCTCCTCGACGGCCCGGTGGTAGTGGGTCTGGAAGTCCTCGCCGGGCATAAGCACCACCATGCCGAAGTCGGACCGGGGCCCGCGCAGCAGGTACTTGGGTCCCGAGACCCCGTCGAAGCGGTAGGCCACCTCGTCTTCGTGAATGATTAACGGCTTCAAGTGGATCCTGCCTCCTTACTCGCCGGGCGCGCGCCACATGGATCGGGTCACGCCCCGGTCGGCGAGCTCGAGCTGGGCGGGGTAGGCCGCCTTCCAGCGTTGGTAGGCCTCGTCGTAGACCTCCGCCAGCGCCGGGTCGGGCTCGACCTCGCGCTCCCAGGCCACCCAGGCCCGCGCCCCCTCTTCCAGGTTACGGTGGAGCCCCACGCCCACGGCGGCAGCGATCGCCGCACCGAGGGAGGTGGCCTCCTTGACCACCGGGATCTTGAGCGGGATCTGCAATACGTCGGCGACGATCTGCGGCCACAACCGCCCCTTGGCCGCGCCGCCGGCGAAGACCGCGGCCGCGAGCGGGGCCCCGGTGAGCGCCGCGATGCGCTCCAGGTTGGCCCGGGTCACCAGCGCCGCGTTCTCCTCCAGCGCTCTGAAGAAGGCGCCGCGGTGGGCCTTCTCGGGGTCGAGCGGAAAGTTGAGGAACGAGGGCGCGGCGTGCCGCCAGTGGCTGTAGTCCATCGCGTCCGAGAGGATGGGGGTGATGCCGTACGAGCCTGGCGGCACCAGCGCCGCCAGCTCCTCGAGCAGTTCGTAGGCGTCGCGCCCTTCGCGGGCCGCACGCTCCTTGAGGTCGGGGGCCAGGGCGTCGCGGAACCAGCGCGCCGCGATGCCGGGAAAGAAGACGATGGCCTCGGCCTGCCACTGGGCCGGATCGGCGGCGAAGTTGAGGCGCATGCGGCCGCTCGTGTCCGACCTGGGCCCGTCGAGGTTGACCTCCTGCTGCCAGAAGGAGCCCCCGAGGATCGCCCCTTCGCCGGGCCGCGTCACCCCCAGGCCGACGCTGCCCAGCTGGGCGTCGCCGCCGCCCATGACGATCGGCGTTCCCGCCCCGAGGCCGGTGGCGGCCGCGGCCTCGGGGCTCACCTCCCCGATCACGGTGCCGACTTCCCGTACCGGCGTTTCCTGGAAGACCGGCGGGATACCGAGGCGGTCGAAGAGCTGGGGGTCCCAGCGCCGGGTCTCGAGGTCGAAGAGCCCGGTGGTGCCTCCGTTGGTGGGGTCGAGGGCGATCTCGGCGCCCAGGCGCACCGCGATCCAGTCGCTGAGCATGGTGAGGCGCGCGGCCCGCCGGTAGAGCTCCGGCTCGTGCCGCTCGAGCCAGAGCAGCCGGGGGGCCGCCCCCAGGGCGAAGGTCTGCCCGGAGCGCAGGTAGGCCCAATGCTCGAGTTCGGGGTCGCGCTCGCGCAGCTCGCGCACCTCACGCACCGCCCGCGCGTCCACGTTGGCGCAGGCCCAGAGCTCGCGCCCCTGTTCGTCGTAGAGGACGATCCCCTCGCGCATGCTCGTGGTGCTGACGGCCACCACGTTGGCGTCGGGAACCTGCGCCAGCACCTCGCGCACGGCGCTGGTGAGCCGCTCCCAGTTGCGTTCGCGCTCGAAGGTCATCGATCCGGGGTGGCCGGGTTCCTCGCGGTGCGTCCACTCCCGTCCGGCGGACGCCAGCTGGCGGCCCTCTTCGTCGAAGAGCACCGCGCGTCCGCTGCCGGTTCCGGCGTCGAGGGCTAGAAGATGACGCATGCCGCCTCCAGACTACCCCGGCCGGCCCGCGGGCCGGCCGGGCGCGAGGGCTAGAAGTCGTAGTCGTCGATGTTGTCGATGGTGAAGACGACGCGTTCGGGCAGGAGGATGATGCCGTTGTTGACCTCACCCTGGTAGTCGTAGCCCTGCACCGAGTTGGGCGAGACCTTGACGTGGCCCACATCGGGTACGTCGAACTCGTCGCCCACATGCAGCTGCTTGCCCTGCACCAGCAGGTTGGCCACGTAGATGGCCAGCTTGCCCTGCTTGACCACGTCCCAAAGGCCGAAGGCCTTGACCGTGCCGCGCTTCACGTAAGGGCGCATCACGTTGGGCGTCGAGAACCCGGTGATGATCACCTTGCCGGCGATCCCCAGGTTCTCGGCTGCCTGGGCGGTGCCGGGCAGCGCGTTGGCGTCGGGGCAGATCACCGCGTCCAGGTCGGGGTGGGCCTGGAAGAGCGCGGTCGGCACCTGCACCGCCTTCTGCGCGTCCTCATGGCTGAAGACGGTGTCGACGATCTCCCAGTTGGGGTACTGCTCGGCGATCACCTTCTTGGCCACCACGACCCACTGGTTCTGGTCGGTGACGGTGGGGCTCGAGTAGTGGAAGGCCACCTTCTTGGGGCTGCCCTTGGGGTCGTCCATCTGGTCGGCGGCCATCTTCACGAGCAGCTCGCCCAGTTGCTGGGCGGTGCCCTGGCTGATGTAGAAGGTGCGGTAGCGGGGGTTGACGTCGGAGTCCCAGGTCAGGATGATGACGCCCTTCTTCATCGCCCGCTTGAGCGCCTGGTTGAGCCCGTCGGGGGAGAGCGCGGAGATGGCGATGGCGTCGTAACCCTGGTTGACGAAGTTGTTGATGTATTCGATCTGCCCCGAGACGCTTGCGGTGCTGGGACCGTCGTACTTGACCTTGATACCGAGCATGTTCCCCATCGCCACGGCGCCCTTGCCCCCCGACTCGAAGAAGCCGACCCCGGTGAGCTTGGGGATGAAGGCGATCTTGACGTCCTTGGCGAATGCCGTGCCCGCGATGGCGGCGAGGATCAGGGCTGCCGCGAAAACCAGCGAAAATTTCCTGCGCATGTTCAACCTCCTTTGCGAAACCAAGACCTGGGGCCGTTAGCTGGTTCAGGCGATCACCTCCCGTCCTTCGAGGAAAGCGCCTTGCGTTTCAGGCGGTACTCGCCGTAGACGTGCAGCAGCTGTTTGGCGGCCATGGCCAGGATCAGGAGGCTGCCCACGACGACCTGGATCAGGTCGTTGGTCACCCCCAGGGCCAGCAGCCCCTGCCGCAGGAAGCCCAGGATCATCCCCGCGAGCAGCGTGCCCAGGATCGTGCCGCTGCCGCCCAGGATGTCGGCCCCGCCGAGCACCACCGCGGTGATGATGGGCAGCAGGGCGTCGCCCCCCAGGTCGGCGCGCGCCGAGGTGAAGTACGAGGTCAGCATCACCCCCGCGAGCGCCGCCCCGAAGCCGCTGAGCACGTAGGCCCAGACGAGCACCCGGCGGATGGGCACCCCGCTGTAGGCGGCGGCCTTGGGGTTCACGCCGATAAGGTAGAGGTAGCGGCCGAAGCGGGTCTTGTGCAGCAGCAGCGAAAGCACGAGGGCGAAGAACAGCACCGCGAGGAACGGGTAGGGCACGATGCCCAGGCTGCCTTCGGTCAGGGCGATGAAGGCGTCGGGCAAGCCGGTGATGCCTTCGTACTGGTAGGCCGCGAGGCCCGCCGAGCCGTAGGCCTTGAACCCCAGCTTGTCGAGGAGCGCCGGCATGCCCTGGGCCAGACCCGCGAACATGAAGAGGGTGCCGAGGGTGATGACGAGGGGGTTGACGTCGGTCCGGGAGACGAAGAAGCCGTTGAAGGCGCCGGCGAGGACGCCCACCAGCAGGGCTACGGCCAGCGCGACGAAGACGTTCACCCCGGCCACCCAGACGAGGCCCAGGGTGATCGAGGCCAGCCCCATCACCGAGACGCCCGAGATGTCGATGCCCGCAGTGATGATGACCAGGGTCAGCGGCAGCGCCGCGAAGAGGATGTGGGTGAAGTCGAGCGTCGAGTAGAGCAGGTTCTCGAGGTTGAAGAAGACGGGGTTGACCAGCCCCAGCACGGCCAGCTCCAGCAGCAGGAGCACGAAGAGCGCGAACTCCCAGCTGCGCAGGTAGCGCGTCCACTTCATGCGCCACCTCCCGCGTCGCCGCGGATGCGGGCCTGGCGCCGCTGCAACTCGAGCGCGCTCCGCACGCGGTAGTCGACGTAGACGACGATGAGCAGGATGATGCCCGCGAAGGCGTTGTCCCAGATCCCCGGCACGCCCAGGAAGATCAGCATGCTGTGCACCGCGGTGAGGAAGAGCGCTCCGATCGCGGCGCCCACCGGCGTACCCACGCCGCCCGTCAGGCTGACGCCGCCCAGCACGTTGGCGGCGATCGCCTTGAGCTCGAACCCGTCGGCGGCATTCATGGAGACGAAGCCGATCTGCGAGGTGAAGACGATCGCGGCAAGGGCGGCGAAGGTGCCCGCCAGGGTGTAGGCGGCGAACTGGGTCCAGCGCACCGGCAGACCCAGCAGGTAGGCCCCCGCCTCGTTATCCCCTACGGCGTAGAAGTAGCGGGCGAGGCGCACCCTGAGCGTTACGAAGGCCGTGAGCGCCAGCAGGGCGAGGGTCAGCCAGACGAAGAAGGGAACGCCCAGGAAGCTCCAGAGGTTGGGCTCCTTGATGCTCTGCGGCAGGTTCTCGATCCAGCTTCCGCCGGTGATGATGCGCATCAGCCCCCGGTAGATGCCGAGGGTGCCCAGGGTCATGATGATGGGCGGCACCCGCAGGAAGGTGACGCCGAAGGCGTTGAGCGCGCCGGCCAGGGTCCCGGCGGCGACGGCCGCAAGGGCGGCGGCGCCCACCGGCCAGCCCAGGTTCAGGGTGGTGCCCAGCACCACCGCCGCCAGCCCCGCGGTGGCGCCGACCGAGACATCGATGCCGCGCGTGAGGATCACGAACATCTCGCCCAGGGAGATCAGCACCAGGGTGAGGCTGGCGTTGAAGATCTCGACGATCGAGTCGGGCTTGAAGAAGTTGGGGTTGAACAGCCCGGTGACGACGACGAGCAGCACCAGCAGCAGGGTGACCAGCGCCTCGCGGCTGCGCAGCAGCGGTTTCACGGCCGCACCTCCGCCACCCCGAAGGAGGCCGCCGTGACCCGCTCCAGGGTGAGGTTCCCGCCCTCGAGGCGCTCGACGATGCGGCCGCGGTGCATGACCAGGACCCGGTCGCTCAGCTCCACCACTTCCTCCAGCTCGGAAGAGATCAGCAGCACCCCGACCCCGGCGCCGGTCAGGGAGCGGATCAGCCGGTAGACGTCCTGACGGGCGGAAGCGTCGATGCCGCGCGTGGGCTCGTCGAGGATGACGACCCTGGGCTCGGCCGCGAGCGCCCCCGCGAGCACGACTTTCTGCTGGTTGCCGCCCGAGAGGGTGCCCGCGGGCTGCCACATGCTGCCCAGCTTGATGTTCAGCGAACGCACGAAGCCGTCGGCCACCTCGGCTTCCCGGCGGGTGTCGAGGAAGAAGCGGCCAAGGCGGCCGAGGATGCCGGCCGTCATCGTGTACACGCTTGGAAGCTCGAGGAAGATGCCGTGGGCGTGGCGGTCTTCGGGAACGTAGACGAGGCCCCGCTCGCGGCAGAGCGCCGGCGAGCGGCGGGGGAGGGGGCGGCCGTGCACGACCACCTCGCCGCGCGCGTGCGGGTCGATGCCCACGATCGCCTCGCAAAGCTCGGTGCGGCCCGATCCCACCAGCCCGGCGAGGCCCACGACCTCGCCCGGGTAGACCTCCAGGCTCACGTCCGCGAAGGCCTCGCTGCTCAGCCCGCGAACCGCGAGCAGCGGTTCGTCGCCCCGACGGGCCGGCTTTTCGCTCTCCGGCGGCCTGGCCCCCGCCGTCGCCGATCCCGGCGGCACCATGGCCTCGATGAGGTCGTGGGGGGTCAGGCGCTCGCGCCGGTCGCTGAGCACCATGCGGCCGTCGCGCAGCACGCTGATGCGGTCGGCCACCTCCATCACCTCGTTCAGGCGGTGGGAGATGAAGACGATGCCGATGCCGCGTCCCGCCAGGGTGCGCATCCGCTGGAAGAGGCTCTCCGCTTCGCGGAAGGTCAGGGCCGAGGTGGGCTCGTCGAAGATCAGCAGCCGGGCGCGCCGCAGCAGCCCCCTGAGGATCTCGAGCAGCTGCTGCTGGGCGATGCTTAGAAAGGCGCCCTGTTCGTCCAGGTGCACCTCGAAGCCCAGCTCCTCGATCAACGGCGCCACCGCGTGCGCCAGCACCGCGGGCGGCAGCCCCAACCCGATCCCCAGGTTTTCCAGGACGGAGAGGTGCGGGAAGACGTGGGGTTCCTGCGGCACCATGTAAATGCCGTGTTCGTGCGCGGCGCGGGGCGAGTCCAGGCGCAGGGGACGCCCTTCCAGCTCGAGCCGCCCCTCGTCGAGAGGGTAGGCCCCCGAGATGATCTTCATCGTGGTGGACTTGCCGGAGCCGTTGCCGCCTAAAAGCGCGTGGATCTCGCCGTGGGCCACTTCGAAGTCGATTCCCCGCAGCACGGGCACACCGGCGAACACCTTCCAGGCGCCCTGGAGGCGCAGCAGCGGCGGTCCGTCGGGCGGCACCGCGGGGGCGTGGGGCGCGCTCACCGCTTCCTCCGGCGGGGACGGGTCGGTCTGGATGCTTCTACGTTCAACACCATGGCGTAGGGGCCTCCCGGGCTTCTGCGCTGAATCACATATGACAGCGCGTTGTAACTTATGTGCACATCCTAAGTCGGTTCGCGAGAACGTGTCAAGGGTCAGGTACCTCTTGAAAACCCGCGTGTTATCGAACGCCTGCTTGTAGCGATGCTTATTCGCTGTGATAGAGTGTTGTCACGTATGTGCACACGGGGAGGGCATCGTCCATGAATGAGGCCGAACGCGGAACCGGCCGCGGCCGCCCGCGCGAAGACCGCCTCGCCTACCTGGCGCGGGTGGCTTCGCTTTACTACGAGGAGCAGAAGACGCAGCAGGAGATCGCTGCGCTGCTGGGGATTTCGCGGTCAGGGGTTTCACGCCTGATCACGGAGGCGCGCGAGCGCGGGGTGGTGGAGATCATCGTGCACCATCCACTACAGACCGCCCCCGACCTGGCCGCGGAGCTGCAGCAGCGCTACGGCCTCAAGGACGTACGGGTCCTGGCCGGGCGCGAGGAGGCCTACGCCCGCACCCTCAAGCGTCTGGGCGAGCTGGCGGCCCGCTACTTCGAGGACCTGCTGCACGACGGCATGACGATCGGCATCTCCTGGGGCGGAGCGCTGTACGAGATGATCCGCGCGATCCGCCCCCGTGTCCACGAGAACGTCGAGGTCGTTCAGCTCATCGGGGCTACGGGCGCCGAGGCCACCCCCACGAGCGGTCCCATCCTGGCGCAGCTGCTGGCCGAGCGCCTCGGCTGCCGCAGCTACCAGCTGCACGCGCCGCTGATCGTGGACGGCGCGGCGGCGCGCCAGGCCCTGCTGGACGAGCGCCACATCCGCGAGACGCTGGAGCGGGCCCGCAGGGCCGACATCGCCCTGGTGGGCATCGGCACCACCCGATCCGGTTACTACAGCCTGGTGCGGGCGGGCTACCTCACGGAGGCGGAGGCCGCGGAGATCCGCAAGAGCGGAGCGGTCGGCGACGTTTGCGCGCAGCACTACGGTTTCGACGGCCGCTGGCTCGATATCGATCTGAACCGCAGGGTGATCGGCATCGACCACGACGCTTTGCGACGCATCGATACCGTGATCGGCGTGGCCGGGGGCGCGGTCAAGGCCCAGGCGATCCACGGGGCGCTGCGGGGTCGCTACGTGAACGTGCTGATCACCGACGAGGCCGCAGCGCGCCGCTTGCTGGAGATGGACGTCGCCTAGGGGGCGTCGTCGAAGACGGCTTCGACACCTTCGAGTACGAGAAGCTCGCCCGAGTCGAGACGGTAGCGCACCACCCGGCCGCGCACCTCGCCGTCGGGGCCCTGGCTGACGACGGGATCCCCGTAGAGGTAGGCGTAGCCTTCGGATTCGATCACGTAAGCCGACTCTGCGCGGGTGGTGCGGTCCTGCTGCGTCAGGACCACCTCCCCCTGAAGGGTGAGGGTGTCCTCGTCGAGGTCGTAGACGAGGGTCTGCGACGAGCCGTTCAACGGTTTTTCCCCGGCGCGCTCGAGCCGGATGGGGCCGGTCACCCGCGCCTTGCCGGTGGTGTTGTCGTAGTCGAGGCGGCGCCCCCAGGCGCGGCTCTTGCCCTGAACCACCTCGACGGCCTGGTCGCCGTCCGAGAGGTTTACCGCGAAACGGTCGACGTCTTCCAGGTAGCGGACCTCGCCGTCGCCGAGCACGACCCGCTCGCTTACGCCCTTGACGCGTTCGACCTGGGCGATGTGGCCGTAGGCTTCGGTGTCCTCGCCGAAGCGGACCCGGGTGCGGTAGGGCGCAGGGTCGTAGATCAGGAAGCGCTGCAGGTCGTGCCGGGCCGTCTCCCCCTCGGGATAGGGGCGCAGTTCCAGCAGGTAGGCCCGTCCGCCGCCGTCGTCGAGGTCGGGGTTGTAGACGGCCCAGACGAAGTCGCCGGTCGCGAGCGCCGGGTCGACGTGGCTGCGGGCGTCGAACCACAGCTCCACGCCGTCCACCCGCGCGCGGCGCGCGTCGGGGTCGAGCGTCTCGAGGTAGCCCGTCTGCACGTCCAGGTACTCGATGACGAAGACGTCGCTGACGTCGTCGGGGCTGGTTTTCACGGCGACGATGGGTTTCCCCTCGCGCTCGAGCTCGACGGTGGGGCAGTTGACGCAGGCCTCATCCGCCGGCTGCGCTCCCGCCCAGAGCATGAGGGCGAGGGCGAGGGCGGCTGCGGCTCTACTCACCAACCTTCTTGAACTCCCCTGAGGGCAGGGTGAAGGGTTTGCGGTAGACCTGCACCCGGTGCTTGTTGACGTTGTGCAAGAGCGTCCCGCCCGAGGTCTTGAACCCCTCGGCCGCGTTGACGCTGCGCGCGGGGTTGCCGATCACGATGGCCTCGCCGGTCTCGTCGTCGTAGTAGAGAGCCTCGCCGGTGGTGGTGATCTCGCCGTCGACCAGCTTCACCCCGCCGGTGGCGATCAGCTTCTTGCTGCGGGTGAGGCTGCGCACCTCGGGCGCGTTGATGACGAGCTCGCCGTCCTTGCGCTCGCGCACCAGCTTGACCGTGCCCTGGTCCATGGTGAAGACGGCGAGGCCGCGCTCCTCTTCGTAGTAGACGCGGTCGGCCCACCCCTTCTGGTTCCCGCTCGCCAGCACCACCCCGCCCGACGAGGTCGAAATGTCGGTGTCGACGTCGAAGCTCATCTCCTGGGCACGCACCTCGACGGGGTCCTCGCCTTCCTTGGCGGGTTCCTGGTGCATCTCGGCGGGGCCGGCCAGCACCCCCAGGCCGGTGGCCTCGGAGTAGACGAGCCGCGGACCCTTGGCGGTGAGGCGGCCGCGCGTCACCGTGACGCCGCCTTCGAAGGTCGCGGTGCGCTCGCCTTCGGCGGCCTGCATGCTCATGCCCTCGGGGGCCTCGAGCACCGCCTTGCTCGCCAGGATCTGCAGATCGCCGACGGAGCCTACGATGCCGTCGGGCCGGTTGCTTTCGTAGATCCAGGGGCCGTTGCGCAGGTTGCCGCTGCGACGGCCGTCCTCGTAGCTGATCTTGATGATGCGGCTGTTCGCCGCCGCCAGCGCCAGCGCGCCGATCAGCAGGAACCACAGGATTCGGGTCATGCGCGAGCTACTCATTGGGGGCACACTCCTTGACGTTGTCCATTTCGACGATGTCCTCTCCGTTTTCCCACTGCGCCTCTTCAAGTTTAAAGTCCGAGCGGAACCGCTCGCCGCGCACCGAGATCCCGGGGCCCGTGAGCGTAAAGGTGGGGGCGTAGAAGCCGCGGTCCTGGCGGATGCGCACCGGGGGCTCGCCCTCGCCGCCCAGCTTGATCTCGTAGCACTCGCGGGGAATGCGGATGACCGCGTAAGGCAGCGTCAGGTCGTCGTTGCGGTCGATGGTGACCTCGGGGGCGTCGAGAGTGAGGTCCAGCTCGCCGTCGACGTAGCGCGCCCCCTCGCGCAGGCCGGTGGCCACCGAGGTCTGCTTTGCGGGGCTGTTCTCGATGCGCGCGGCGTAGAAGACCCACTCGGCCTTGGGATCCGAGCTCGGATAGAGCCGCAGCTTTACGCCGGTGAGTTCGACGCCGCGGTCCCGCGGAGGCGGGCTGCTGACCGGAAGGTTCGCGAAGTAGTACGAGGCCGCGGCGATGCCCAGCAGCAGCAGCACGGCGTATCGGGTCACGGTTCCAGCCTACGGGCCGCCCTACTGAAAAGCGTGAAGCGGCGCTAAACCCGGCTGGGTATAGTAGGGGCGATGGCGGAGGACTGCGACGAACGCAGCATCATCGCACGCTACTTCCCGGGGACGCCGCCCGAGCTCTGGCCCGCGGGGGAGGTGCTCTACTACCGCGACGAAGAAGGGCGGATCGTCATCCGGGAGCACCCGCTGGAGCTGCGCTTCGAGGTGCTGGAGCGGGTGCCCAGCGGGAAGCCCGTCCTCTGCGACGCCTGCCGCCGGCAGATCGCCCGCCACGCCGCGGTCTTCGCCCGGGCGGAGCTGCCCGCGGGGGAGGGGCGGCACTACCTCTACCGCAGCTTCTGCGCCGACACCCAGGCCTGCGCCGAGCGCGCGGAGCCCCGGTATTTGAGGGAAATCCTGGCGCGCGTTATACTGCACTGACCGACCCAGGGGCTCCCTGGGTCGTTCGCAGGCGGTCGCGCCCGAAGGAGGCAGCATGGCACGCGAGGTAAAACTGACCAAAGCAGGCTACGAGCGACTGCAAGAGGAACTGGCCGAAGAGAAGAAGCGCCTGGAGGAGGCCACCCGCATCCTCCAGGAGCAGATGGAGAGCTTCGAGGACTACGAGGACTCGGGGCTCGAGGAGGCCAAGCGCGAAAAGGCGCAGATCGAAGCGCGCGTCGACGCGCTCGAGGACATCCTGCACCACGCGGTCATCATCGAGAGCGCCGAGGGCGACAAGGTCACCCTGGGCTCGGTCGTCGTCGTTCAGGACGAAAAGACCGGTGAGAGCCTGACGCTGCAGATCGTAGCGCCGGCCGAAGCGACGGTGCTTGAGGAGCCCATGCGCGTCTCCGACGAGTCGCCCCTGGGCAAGGCGCTGCTGGGGCGCAAGGAGGGCGACAAGATCCGCGTCGACACCCCTTCGGGCAAGCGGCGTTACCGCATCCTTTCCGTGGGTGCCTAGCGATGCGGCCGCCCCCCGACCAGCTCAAACAACGCCTCGCCAACCTGGAAGCCCTGGTCGAGGCGGGGTTCGAACCCTTCCCGTACCGTTACGAAAAGACCCACGACGCGGCGCAGATCCTCCAGGCCCACGCCGGCGCCGGCCCCGAGGAGGCCTGGCCCGACGAGCGCGTCCGCGTCGCCGGCCGCCTGGTCAGCCTCCGCCGCATGGGGAAGGTGACCTTCGCCCACCTGCTCGACGAGAGCGGGCGCATCCAGCTCTACTTCCATCGCGACGCCACCGACCGCTACCGGATGCTCAAGAAGCTCGACATCGGCGACATCGTCGGGGTCGAGGGCACCGTCTTCACCACCAAGACCGGAGAAATCACCGTCGCCGTCGAGCGGTGGCAGCCGCTGGTCAAGGCGCTCAGGCCGCTGCCCGACAAGTGGCACGGCATCAAGGACAAGGAGGTGCGCTACCGCCAGCGCTACCTCGACCTGATCGTCAACCCCGAGGTGCGCGTCGTCTTCCGCACCCGGGCCCGGGTCGTCCGGTACCTTCGCCGCTTCCTGGAGGAGCGCGGCTTCCTCGAGGTGGAGACGCCGGTCATCCTGCAAACGGCCGGGGGCACCGAGGCGCGGCCCTTCAAGACCTTTCACAACGCGCTCGCCCACGAGTTCGAGCTGCGCATCTCGCTGGAGCTGCCGCTCAAGAAGCTGCTCGTCGGCGGCTACGAGAAGGTCTTCGAGCTCGGCCGGGTCTTCCGCAACGAGGGCATCGACGCCCAGCACAACCCCGAGTTCACCATGCTCGAGGCCTACTGGGCCTACGCCGACTACCAGGACATGGCGGAGATGACCGAGGCCATGCTCTCCAGCCTGGTGCGGGAGCTGACGGGCGGCTACACCGTCACGTACCAGGGCCGCACCATCGACTTCACGCCCCCGTTCCGCAGGCTCTCCTTCGTGGAGGTGCTGCGCCGCAAGGCGGGCCTCGACTTCGACCCCCTCGACCTCGACCGCCTGCGCATCTGGGCCGACGCCAAGCACCCCGAGCTGGTCGAGGTTCCCAGCTACAAGCTCCTCGACAAGCTCTTCGAGCTCTACGTCGAAGAGGAGCTGCACGACCCCACCTTCGTCTTCGACTTCCCCGCCGTGATCAGCCCGCTGGCCAAGAAGCACCGCGAGCGCCCGGGGCTGACCGAGCGCTGGGACCTCTTCGTCGCGGGGATGGAGCTGGCTCCGGCCTACTCGGAGCTCAACGACCCCCTGGATCAGCGCGAACGCTTCGAGGAGCAGGCGCGTCGCCGCGAGGGGGGCGACGAGGAGGCCCACCGCGTCGACGAAGACTTCCTCACTGCACTCGAGCACGGCATGCCGCCCGCGGGCGGCCTGGGGCTGGGCATCGACCGCCTGACGATGATCCTTACGGACCAACCGTCGATCCGCGACGTCATCCTCTTCCCGCTGCTGCGTCCGCGCGCGCCGGAGGGGGAGGCCGAGCCCGCGGAAGACTGAACCGCGCCGCGTCCGCCCGGGGGGACATACGCCAGACGCACGCCCGCTAAGCTGGCGGTGAAGGAGGTGGACGTGCTCAAGCCCCAGGTGGAGATCGAACACTTCAGGGTTCGTGTACGCGGACCCCGCGAAACGGTGGAGCGCATCGCCGACCGCCTCATGTCGGCCGACTACCCCTACAGCACCGACGGCAGCCTCATGGGTGCGAAGTACGCCGAATTCATCGTCACCTTCGACGGCATCACCGAAGCGCAGTGGTTCGCCGGCGTCGCCAGCGACGAGCTCTTGGGCGAGGCCCTGGCCGAGCCCGACGTCGAGTAGCTAACCCTCCGCTTCCGCCTCGCCCAGCGCCCGCTTGGCGAGTTTTTTGCCCGTCGGCGTCTGGGCCAGACCACCCTCGCCGGTCTCCTTCAGCTCCGGCGGCAGAAGCCGGCCGATGCTGGCCATGGCCAGGATGACCTCGTCGGCGGGGATGGGGCTCTCGATGCCGGCCAGCGCTTGCTGAGCGGCGCTGACGGCGTGGACCGCGTAGAAGCCGTTGCGCATCACGCAGGGTACCTCGACGAAGCCGCCCACCGGGTCGCAGACGAGGCCCAGGGTGTTTTGCAGGGCCAGGCCCGCGGCGTGCACCGCCTGGGCTGCCGTGCCCTCGAGCAGCTCGACCACCGCGGCGGCGGCCATGGCGGCGCTCGAGCCGATCTCGGCCTGGCAGCCGCCGCTGGCCCCGGCGATGAAGATGGTGCGGCTGATGATCTGGCCCACGCCGGCGGCGAGGACGACGGGCATCAGGAGCCGATCCTCGGGGATTCCCAGGTGGTCGGCGACGCCGAAGAGGGCGCCGGGCAGGGTGCCGGCGCTGCCCGCGGTGGGCGCGGCTACGATGCGGCCCATGCGCGCGTTTTCCTCGTTCACGGCCATGGCGTAGGCCTGCACGCGCTTGAGCAGGGGCGCTTGCAAGGGGTCGTCCGCCTCCCAGAGGGTCCGGGCGTTCCAGCCGACCATGCCGGCGACGCTCGGCGCCTTGGTGGCGAGCCCCTTCTCGATCGAGGCCCGCATGACCCGCAGCCGCTCGCGCAGCGGGGCGAGCACCTCTTCCTCGCTGCGGCCCGAGGCGGCCACCTCGCCCTCCAGCACGCAGCGCGAGGGCGTGCGGGGGCAGCGGGCGAGTTCACGCAGGGTCTCGGGCATGGCGCGGATCAGGGTTCCCGGGATAGGTGTTCGAGGGTGCGGGCGGCGGCGTCGCGGCCGTCGCGCACCACTTCCGGCAGGCCGACGCCGCGGTAGGCGGCGCCGATGAGCTCGAGTCCCGGCCAGCGGCTGGGGGCCGCTTCGATGCGGCGCACCCGGTCCAGGTGCCCCACGGTGTACTGGGGCATCCCCGCCTTCCAGCGGTAGGTCCAGGCGGCCTCGTGATCGGGGATGGGGCCGACGATACGCTCGAGGTCGCTGCGGGCCGCGTCGACGAGCCCCTTCTCGTCGAGCCCGGCCCCCGCGCCCGAGAAGTAGGCGCGCACGAGCAGCTTGTCCTCCGGGGCGCGGCCGGTCCACTTGCGGCTGAGCCAGGTAAAGCCGCGGGCGCGGGTGCCCTCGCCGGCGGCCACCAGGACCCCGTGCCCCACGACCTCGGGGAAGCGGCTGCGGTCGAAGGCCAGGGTGACCGTGGCCGTGTCCCCGTAGGGGATCTCCCGCAGCGGTGCGGCCAGCTCGGGGTCCAGCGGCCCGAGCAGCTCCCCCGCCACCCGCGCCGGCACCGCCAGCACCAGGGCGTCGAAGCCTTCGGTGCCCCAGGGTCCGAAGAGCTGCCAGCGACCCTCGTGGTGCTCAAGCCGCTCCACGGGGGCGCCCAGTCGCCAGTCCACCCGGTCGGCGGCACGTGTCACCGCCTCGACGACGCGCCCAAGCCCTCCCTGCAGGGAGGCGAAGAGGCTGCCGCCTTCGCGGCTGCCCTGGCGGCGGCGCATCGCGCGCAGGGAGCCGAGGATGAGCGAGCGGTTCTTGGCCTCGAGCTCCTTGAGCATGGGGAAGGCGGCGAGGGTCGAGAGCTCGTAGGGATCGCCGCCGTAGATGCCTCCGGTCAACGGGGCCGCCAGGTTGTCCCATACCTCGCGGCCGAGCCGGCGCTGCACGAAGGCGCCGAAGGGTTCGTCGCCCTCGGGGCCGCGCGGCAGGAAGAGGTCAAGCGCCGCGCGCAGCTTGCCCGCCGGGGAGAGCAGCGGGGTGCGCACGAGCGGTCCGAAGCGCGAGGGGATGACGACGTTCAGGCCCTCGGGCAGGGGGTAGCCGCGCCCGCCCTTGAAGATCAGGGCCGCGGGTTTGGCGGGGGTGGTGCCCACCACCTCACCCTCGAGCCCCAGCTCGCGCACCAGATCGAGGAACCAGGGTTTGTAGCGCACCACCGCGTCGGGGCCGCCTTCGAGCCGGTAGGGGCCGGACTGCACCGAGCGGACCTTGCCCCCCAGCCGCCGGTCCGACTCGAAGAGAACGACCTGCACGGGCCGGCCGGCCACCTCCGCGGCGCGCTGCAGGTAGTAGGCCGCCGCCAGCCCGGCCATGCCGCCGCCGACCACGGCTGCTTTCTTCACGGCGTTTCCTCGAACCAGGCCCGTTCGACCAGATCGGCCAGCACCGCGACGTAGTCGTCCGCGTCGTTGAGGCTCTCCGCGCGCACCAGGTGCACCCCGAGCTCGGCCGCCGTCTGCCGGGCTTCAAAATCGAGGTCGTAGAAGACCTCGAGGTGGTCGGCCGGGAACCCCACGGCCGCGACGACGGCCTCCCGCAGGCCCGCGCGCGCGTCCTCGCGCAGCGCGTCGTTGATGTCGGGCCCGAGCCAGGCCTCGTCAGTGCGCCCCGCCGACTGCCAGGCCACCCGCCAGCGGACGAGCCCGAGCCGCCGCGCCACCGCTTTCGCCGTGGCCTCGACCTGACGGGGGTAGACCCCGCCGTCGGCTTCGACGGAGCGGAGGGGGATGGAGTGGGCGGTGAAGTAGACGACGGCGCGCTCCGGGTCGCGAATACGCCACAGGGCGCGGTTGACGCGCCGGGCCACGGCGGCCACGTACCCCGGGTGGACGTAGTACTCCTCGACGAAGCGCACCGTAAAAGGCTCGCCCAGCTCGTCCAGGGCCAGGTCCACGCGTTCGCGGTACTCGGCGATGGAGCGCAGCGAGTAGTGGGGGGCGGCGACGACCGCGACCGCGCGGTCCACGCCCTCCTCGGCCATCTGACGGACGGCCCCGGCGATGAAGGGGGCGTTGTGCTTGGCCCCAACGTAGACACGCGCGTCGCCCCGGGGGTCGCGCGGCTCGGGGGCGGTGGCCAGCCCCCGGGTAAAGCGGGGCAGGCGGCGGTTCAGTTCGCCCTCGAGCTTGCGGGCGAGGGAGAAGGTGATCTCGTTGAGGGGGCTCTTCCCGATCGAGCGGTAGCGTTCGCGCAGCTCCCCCAGCAGGGCCGGCGGGGGGGCGTGGCCGTGGCGGATGTCGGTGTAGTAGTCGGCGAGCTCCCCTTCGTCGTACGGGGTACCGTAGTACATCAGCAGGACGTTCATGTGCGCACCTCGCTCAGGGTGTGGACGAGCTCCACCGCCCGGCGCACCGCGTCCGGCGGCGTGCCCGGGAGGATGCCGTGGCCCAGGTTGAAGATGTGCCCCGGGCGACCGGTGTTCGCCGAAAGCACGGCCTCGACGCCGCGGGCGAGGACCGGTTCCGGAGCGAAGAGGAGCGTGGGGTCGAGGTTCCCCTGCACCGGGCGGGTGCCCAGCCGGTCGCGCGCCCAGTCCAGCGGAGTGGTGGTGTCCACCCCGATGACGTCCCCGCCGGCCTCGGCCATGGGGCTGAGCAGGTGCATCGTCTGGGTGCCGAAGTGAACGACCGGGACGCCCAGGGGTTTCAGGGCCTCGAAGAGACGCCGCATGTGCGGGGCGACGTAGCGTTCGTAGTCGTGGCGGGTCAGCCGCCCCACCCAGCTGTCGAAGACCTGGAGCGCGTCGGCCCCGGCGGCGGCCTGGGCGCTCAGGTACTCGACCATCGCGTTGGTGAGCGTGCGCATCAGCAGGTTCCAGGCCTCCTCTTCGGCGTACATGAAGCCCTTCACCTTGACGAAGTTCTTGCTCGGCCCCCCTTCGATCAGGTAGCTCGCGAGGGTGAAAGGCGCGCCGGCGAAGCCGATCAGGGGTACCTCGAGCTCGCGTTTCAAGATCCGGATGGCCTCGAGCACGAAGGGGGTGTGGGCCTCGGCCGAGAAGAGGTGGATGCGGCGCACGTCCTCGGCGGTGTCGATCGGGTTGTGGATCACCGGGCCCCGGCCCTCGACGATGTCCAGGTCGAAACCCATGCCGTAGAGGGGGGTGGTGATGTCGGCGAAGAGGATGGCCGCATCGAACCCGAACTGCCGTACCGGGAGCCGCGTCACCTCGGCGGTGACCTCCGGGTGGCGCACGATCTCGGGCAGGGTGTAGCGCTCGCGGATCTTGCGGTATTCCGGTTGATAACGACCGGCCTGGCGCATGAACCAGACCGGGGTGTAGGGCGTGGCTTCGCCCCTGGCGGCACGGAGAAAGACGTCGTTCACGTACGTGATTGTAACGTGCTTTCATGGGAAGCGGGCGAGACCGGATGGCTTTTTTCGCCGCGTCCTGACACAATGAAAAGGTGCAGCTGGGACTGATCGGCGACCCCGTCCACCATTCCAGGAGCCCCGCGATGATGAACGCCGCGCTGGCGGCCGCCGGGCTGTCCGGCCGCTACCGCCTCCTGCCCACGCCCGCGGAGGCCCTGTCCGCGCGGCTGGCCGAGGTACGCGCCGGCATGGCGGGCGTGAACGTCACCGTGCCGCACAAGCGCCGGGTCGTCGCGCGGCTCGACGAAATCGACCCGGTGGCGGCGGCGATCGGCGCGGTGAACACGATCGTCAACCGTGAGGGCCGTCTCGTGGGCTTCAACACCGACGCCGACGGCTTTTACTGGGCTCTGGAGCGCGACGGGCTCTGCTCCGGAGAAGCGCTGGTGCTGGGCGCGGGGGGCGCGGCGCGCGCCGTCGTCTACGCCCTGGTGGCCCGGGGCTGGCTCGTGGGGGTGCACAACCGCACTCTCGAGCGCGCCCAGCGCCTCGTCGAGGAGGTCGGCGGCTGGCTGGTGGTGCCGCAGAAGCTGGAAAAGGCGGTGCGCCGAACCCCGTTGCTCGTCAACGCCACTTCGGTCGGCCTCGGCGACCCGGAGGCCTCGCCGCTGCCCCCGGGCGTCCTGCCTAAAGCGGGGGCCGTGGTGGACCTGGTCTACCAGCCGCTGGAAACCCGCTTGCTGCGGGAGGCGCGGGCCGCCGGGCTCGCCGTACAGGACGGGCTGGCGATGCTCCTGGGCCAGGGGGTGCGCGCCTTCGAACTCTGGACCGGACGGCCGGCCCCGGTCGCCGTGATGGAGCGGGCGCTGCGGGAGGGGGGGCGCTGATGGAACTGCTGCTCTCGGCGCTGCTGGTCTTCGCGCTGCGGCTGCTCGACGTACCGCTTTCGACGGTGCGCATGCTCTACATGGTGCGGGGGCAGCGGGGGGTGGCCGCGGCGCTGGCCTTCTTCGAGGCGCTGATCTGGCTGGTCGCGATCACCCGCGTCTTCGCGCACCTGACCTCCCCGGTGCAGTACCTGGGCTGGGCGTTGGGCTTCGCCGTCGGCACCGCGCTGGGGATGGGGGTCGAAGGCTGGCTGGCGCCGGGCTACGTCACCCTGCGCATCATCACCCGCGGCTCGGCGCGCACGCTCGTCAACCGTCTGCGGAGCGCGGGCTACGGGGTAACCGAGGTCGAGGGCCGGGGGCTCGAGGGCCCGGTCGCGGTGCTCTACGTGGTGGTGCAGCGCCGCAGCGTCCGCTCGCTGCTGCGCCTCGTCGAGGAGCACGACCCCAAGGCCTTCATCACCCTCGAGCAGACCCAGCGCGCCCGCGGCGGGCACGTGCGCGAGCGGCCCCTCTGGGGCGGGGTGCGCAAGTGAACCCGCAGCGGCCGCTGCGCACCCTGGCGGAACCCGCGGGGTACGAGGAGGAGATCAGGAAGAGCCGCTTCGTCTGCTTCGCGGCGCGCGCCGACGACGCTGAGGAGGCCAGGCTCTTCCTGGAGTCGGTGAAGGACCCCTCCGCCACCCACAACTGCTGGGCCTACCGCATCGGCCCCGCCTACCGCTTCTCCGACGACGGCGAACCGGGGGGGACCGCCGGGCAGCCTATCCTGCGGGCCATCGAGGGCCACGGCCTCGACCACGTGGTCGTGGTGGTGACCCGCTACTTCGGCGGCGTCAAGCTGGGAGCGGGCGGCCTGGCGCGCGCCTACGGCGGCGTGGCCGCCGAGTGCCTGCGGAGGGCGCGGATCCTCGAGATCCAGCCCCAGCGCCGCCTCCTGGTCGCGATCCCCTACGCCCTGAGCGCCAAGCTCTACCCGATCCTCGTCGCCGCCGGGGCCCGGCGGCTGGGCGAGGCCTACGCCTCGGACCACCTCGTGTGGGAAGTGGAGGTCGACGCCGCCCGGGTTCCCGAGCTGGAAGCCGCGCTGCGCGACGCCAGCAAGGGCAGCGTGCGCGTGCAGCCGTTAGAATGAACGGCGTGCAGCAGCCCGGTCTCTTTCAAAGCAAACCCGAGCGCATTGTTCTGGTGGACGGCCACCACCTGGCCTTCCGCAGCTACTACGCCCTCAAGGACGCGGGGCTCTCCACGAGCCGCGGTGAGCCCGTCCACGCGGTCTACGGCTTCGCCCGCACCCTGCTCAAGCTGCTGCGCGAGGACGGCGACTGCGTGATCGTCGTATTCGACGCCCCGGGGCCCAGCTTCCGGCACGAGGAGTTCGCAGGCTACAAGGCGCAGCGGGTCGCCCCGCCCGAGGACTTTGGGCCCCAGGTCGAGAAGATCAAACAGCTCGTCGACCTCCTGGGACTGGTGCGCCTCGAGGTGCCCGGGGTCGAGGCCGACGACGTGCTGGCCACCCTGGCGCGGCGCGCCGAACGCGAGGGGTACGAGGTCGTCATCCTCACCAGCGACCGCGACACCTACCAGCTCCTCAGCGACCGCGTCCTCGTCGTCACCCCCGACGAGCGCCGCATCACCCCCGACTACCTGCGCCAGAAGTACGGGGTCGGCCCCGAGCAGTGGGTCGATTACCGCGCCCTCACCGGCGACCCTTCGGACAACATCCCGGGGGTCAAGGGCGTGGGCGCCAAGACCGCGGCCAAGCTGCTCGCCGAGTGGGGCAGCCTCGACCGGCTCTACGCCCACCTTGACGAGGTTACCCCGCCCGGAGTCCGCAAGAAGCTGGAGGAGGGCCGGGAGGCGGCGTTCTTCTCTCGGGAAATATCGCGCATGCGCACGGAGGTGCCGCTCGACGTCGACCTGGCCGGCTGCCACCGCAACGAAGTGGACAGCGAAGGGCTGCGCCGATTCCTGCTCGACCTGGAGTTCGGCACGCTGCTGCGGGAGCTGGGCCTGATCCAGGCCCCGGGCGCGCAGGAGGCCGAGTGGCCCCCGCCCGAACGGGCCTGGCTGGGCTACGTCTTCGACCGACCCGAGCCGATGTGGGCCGAGCTGGGCCAGCTCGCGGCGGCCTGGGACGAGCGGGTGGCCGAGGGACCGGCGCGCGCCGTCGAGCTCGAGCGCTTTCCCCAGCTCGACGCCATCCAGGCGAAGGACCTGACCGTCTGGGCGCTGCGGGAGGGCGTGCGCGCCCGCCCCGGCGACGACGCGCTGCTGCTCGCCTACCTCTACGACCCCAGCAACAACCAGCCCGCGAGTACGGTGCGGCGCTACGGCGTAGGCGACTGGACCGACCGCGCCCGCGACCGCGCCCTCGCCGCCCGCTACCTGTGGCAGGAGATGAGCCGCCGGCTCGAGAACGAGGAGCGCTTGTGGTGGCTCTACCGCGAGGTCGAGCGGCCGCTGCAGCGGGTGCTGGCGGCGATGGAGCGCCGCGGCGTGAAGCTCGACGTCGACTACCTGCTGGCCCTTTCCCAGCAGCTCGCGGCCGAGCTGGAGCGGCTGGAAGCCGAGATCCACCGGCTCGCCGGCCACCCCTTCAACCTCAACTCGCGTGATCAGCTCGAGACCGTCCTCTACGACGAACTCGGCCTGGCCGCGGGCCGCCGCACCGCCAAGACCGGCAAGCGCTCCACCTCGGCGAGCGTCCTCGAGACCCTGCGCGGGGCCCACCCCATCGTCGAGAAGATCCTGCAGTACCGTGAACTCGCCAAGCTGAAGGGCACCTACCTTGACCCGCTGCCCAAGCTGGTGCATCCGCGGACGGGGCGGTTGCACACCCGCTTCCACCAGACGGGCACGGCGACCGGCCGGCTGTCCAGCTCCGACCCCAACCTGCAGAACATCCCCATCCGCACCGAGATCGGCCGCAGGATCCGCAAAGGCTTCGTCGCCGGCGAAGGCTACCGCCTGGTGGTGGCCGACTACTCGCAGATCGAGCTGCGGGTGCTCGCCCACCTTTCGGGCGACGCGAACCTGCAGCGCATCTTCCGCGAGGGGCGCGACATCCACACCCAGACGGCCGCCTGGATGTTCGGGGTCGAGGACGCGGAGGTCGACCCCTTCCGCCGGCGCGCCGCCAAGACGATCAACTTCGGCGTCCTCTACGGGATGAGCGCCCACCGCCTGAGCCGTGAGCTGGGCATCGACTACGGCGAGGCCCAGGCCTTCATCGACCGCTACTTCGACTCCTACCCGGGGGTGCGCGCCTTCATGGAGCGCGTCCTCGCCGAGGCGCGCGAGCGCGGTTACGTCGAGACCCTGTTCGGCCGCCGCCGCCACGTTCCCGAGCTGCTCTCCAAGGCGCGCAACGTGCGTGAGGCGGCCGAGCGGGTGGCCTTCAACATGCCCGTGCAGGGCACCGCCGCCGACCTGATCAAGCTGGCCATGGTCAAGCTGGCCCCGCGGCTCGAGCCCTTGGGGGCGGCGCTGCTGCTGCAGGTGCACGACGAGCTCGTCGTCGAAGCCCCCGAGGAGCGCGCCGAGGAAACGGCCCGGACCGTCAAGGCGACGATGGAGGAGGCCTGGAAGCTGGACGTTCCCCTGGCCGTCGAAGTGGGCGTCGGTCGCGACTGGCTCGAGGCCAAGTGACCCGGCGGTATACTGGCCCGGTATGAAGCGACGCTACTTCGGTACCGACGGCATTCGCGGCGAGGCGGGGCGCGAGCCCCTCACCCCCGAGTTCGTGCTGCGCCTGGGCAAGGCCGCGGGACGCTACCTGAGCCAGCGGGCCGAACGCCCGGTGGTGCTGATCGGCAAGGACACCCGCGAGTCGGGCGACCTGCTGGAAGCGGCGCTGGCCGCGGGCCTCTTGAGCCAGGGCGTGGCCGTCGAACACCTGGGCATCCTGCCCACCCCCGGGGTGGCCTTTCTGACCGCGGAGCTGGGAGCCGACGCCAGCGTGGTCATTTCGGCGAGCCACAACCCCTACCAAGACAACGGCATCAAGTTCTTCGGTCCCGGCGGCACCAAGCTCTCCGACGAGGCCGAAGCCGCGATCGAGGAGCTTCTGGAAGCCGAGCTGGACACCACCCGCATCGCTACGGTGCGCAACCACCAGGAGGCCGAACGCATTTACATGGACCGGCTCGTGCGCATCGGGCCCCGGCTCGACGGCCTGCGCGTGGCCATGGACACCGCCAACGGCGCCACCTACCGGGTGGCCCCGCGCGTCTTCCAGCGGCTGGGGGCCGAGGTCTTCGCCGTCTTCACGACGCCCGACGGCCGCAACATCAACAAGGGCTGCGGCTCCACCCACCCCGAGACCCTGGCGCGGATCGTGCGCGAAGGCGGCTTCGACCTCGGCGTCGCCTTCGACGGCGACGGCGACCGGGTGGTGCTGATCGACCGCAAGGGGCGCGAGGCCAGCGGCGACCACCTCCTCTTCATCAACGCCGTGGTCCGCGAGGAACCCCTCGTGGTGGGCACGATCATGAGCAACCTGGGGCTCGAGCGCGCCCTGGGGGAGCGGGGCATCGCCTTCGAGCGCACCCCCGTGGGCGACCGCTACGTCTACGAGGCGCTCTTGAGGCGGGGCGGCCGCCTCGGGGGCGAGCAGAGCGGGCACGTCCTCTTCCTCGAGCACCTGCCCACCGGCGACGGCATCCAGACCGCCCTCCTCACCCTGGCCGCCGTACGGGATTCGGGCCGGCCGCTCGAGGCCTGGGTGGACGCGCTGCCCATGTACCCGCAGACCCTGGTCAACGTTCCCGTCAGCGACAAGCACCGGGTGATGGAGCACCCCGAGCTGGCCGACTGGATCGCGCGCGCGGAGGCGATGCTCGGCGGCGGGCGGATCAACGTGCGCCCTTCCGGGACCGAGCCGCTGGTGCGCATTATGGCGGAGGGCCCCGAAGAGCGCGCGGTCCACGAGGCGGCGGCCTGGCTCCGGGAGCGCATCGAGGCCGCGGTAGAATGAGAAGCGCGGCAGGGGCCGCGCGGGGGAGACGATGAGCCACAAGACCCTGAGCCGTCTGGAGCACCACGTGGCTCGGGCGCTCAGCGCGATCATCCACGACATGAAGGACCCCCGCCTGCCCATCGTGGTGACGGTGGAGCGGGTGCGCCTCAGCCCCGACCTTTCCCAGGCCCGGGTGCTGGTGAGTGCGATCGAGCGGTCCGAGGAGACGGCAGAGCTGCTCAACCACGCCCACCGCTACCTGCAGGAAGAGCTCGCCCACACGATGGAGCTGCGCCGCATCCCCCGCCTGCGCTTCTTCGCAGGGCCCGGGGAGGTGCTCTAGGGTGAAGAGCACCAGCCGCTTTCCGGTTCGCTACGCCGAAACCGACCAGATGGGGGTGGTCCACCACGCCGCCTACGTGCCCTGGCTCGAGCAGGGGCGGGTCGACTGGCTGGCCGAGCTCGGGGTTTCCTACGCCGAGCTGGAGCGCTCCGGCGTCTTCTTTCCGGTGGTGGGGCTGGAGCTCGCCTACCGCAGGGCCCTGCGCTTCGGCGACGCGGTGGTGGTCGAGACCAGGCTTACGGAGCTCGCCAGCCGCAGGCTCGTCTTCGCCTACCGCGTCTTCCGCGAGGGCGACGCCGTCCCGGCGGCCAGCGGCCGGAGCGTGCACGTCCCCCAGGACGCCGACGGCCGCGTCCGCCGCCTTCCCGAGGAGCTGGCGGCCAAGCTGCAGGCGGCCGCGGAACGCGAAACTTGAGTGTGCTATACTAAAGGTGCGCTCCGCACCGAAGGAGCTTTTCTGCATGAACGCCTTCGAACTCTACGAACGACACGTCAACCCCGGTCTCGCCGGCCTGCTGCGCTTCACCGGCCTCGACGTTGTCGAGGACCACGCCGAGGGCATGTACGTCTGGGACACCCAGGGCAAGCGTTACCTCGATTTCCTAGGGCTTTACGGCACCCTCAACCTGGGTCACCGCCATCCGCGCGTCGTCGAGGCCGTAAAGCAGCAACTCGACCGCATGCCGATGTCGGTGCGGGTGATGATCTCCGAGCCGACCGCGCGCCTGGCGGCGCGCCTGGCGGAGATCACCCCGGGCGACCTCTCCATGACCTTCTTCGGCAACTCGGGCACCGAGGCCGTAGAGGCCGCGTTCAAGCTGGCGCGCATGCACACCGGCAAGCCCGAGATCATCACCACCGAGAAGGGCTTCCACGGCAAGACGATGGGCGCCCTCTCGCTGACGCCCAAGCCCGAGTACCAGGAGCCGGTGGCGCCGCTGGTGCCCGGGGTGAAGGTCGTGCCCTTCGGCGACGCCGAGGCTGTGGCCGCGGCCATCGGCCCCGAGACGGCCGCGGTGATCGTCGAGCCCGTCCAGGGCGAGGGCGGCATCAACCTGCCGCCCGAAGGCTACCTGCGCGAGCTGCGCCAGATCACCCGGGAGCGCGGCGTGCTGCTGATCTTCGACGAGGTGCAGACGGGCATGGGCCGCACCGGCAAGCTGTGGGCCAGCGAGTGGGAAGACGTCGCGCCGGATCTGCTCACCAGCGCCAAGGCGCTGGGGGGCGGCGTGATGCCGATCGGCGCCGCGATCGGGCGTCCCGAGCTGTTCGAGCCCTTCCTGGAGAACCCGCTGGTGCACTCGTCCACCTTCGGCGGTAACCCCCTGGCCGCGGCCGCGGCGCTCGCGGCCATCGAGGTCACCCTCGAGGAGGATCTGCCCGCCCGCGCGCTGGCGATGGGCGAGCGGCTGATGCAGGGTCTGCGCGAGCTGGCGGACCGCTATCCCGAGCTGATCGCCGAGGTGCGGGGCCGGGGGCTGCTCGTCGGCCTCGAGTTCACCGACGCCGACATCGGCGCGATCGCCATCAGCGAACTGGCCGCTCGCGGCGTGCTCACCGCCTTCGGGCTCAACAACCCCAAGGTGGTGCGGCTGGAACCGCCGCTGATCGTCGAGGAAGTGCACATCCAAGAGGCCCTCGAGGCCCTGGACCACAGCCTCAAGGCCACGCTGGAGATGCTCTCCGGCGTGCTCTGAAAACCAACGTCTAGGAGGACGTGCGGAGCCGCGCTCCGCTAGTGAAGCATGACCAAAGAACAAGTCTACGAGTACATCAAAGCCAACCCCAAGAAGCCCTTCCACCTGCGTGAGGTGGCCCGGGGCCTGGGCCTGTCCAAGGACAAGGCCAAGCACGCCCTCGAGGAGCTCGTCGCCGAGGGCAAGCTGATCCGCACCCGACGCAAGACCTACGGCCTGCCCGAGAAGATGAACCTGGTCGTGGGCAAGCTCCAGATCCACACCGGCGGCTTCGGCTTCGTCCTCGTCGAGGACGGCGAGGACCTGTTCATCCCCCCGGGCAGACTCGCCGGCGCCTGGCCGCTGGACAAGGTGGTGGCGCGCATCCTGCCCACCCGCCCCGGCGGCAAGACCTCGGGCGAGGTGATCCGCATTCTCGAGCGCGCCAAGCAGAAGCTGGTGGGGACGCTCGAGTTCGCCCGCGGTTACGCCATCCTGCGCCCGGACGACAAGCGCTACCCCGAGCGGCTGCTGCTCAGCCCCGAAGGGCTCGAGGACCTGCGCGAGGGCGCCCGCATCGCCGTCGCTGTGCACTACCCCGAGGACACCGGCGAAAAGGAGCCCTTCGGGGTGCTGCACGAGTACCTGGGCCAGGGAGAGACCCCCGAGACGGAGACCCGCGCGGTCATCCAGAACTTCGACCTGCGGGAGAACTTCCCGCCCGAGGCGCTGGCCGAGGCCGAGCGCATCCCCCGCAAGATCCCCGCGCCAACCCTGAAGGCCCGCGAAGACTTCCGCAGCCTCCCCGTCTTCACCATCGACGGCGCCGACGCCAAGGACTTCGACGACGCCGTCCACCTCGAGCGCCTGCAGGAGGGCGGCTACCGCGTCGGCATCCACATCGCCGACGTGGCCCACTACGTGCGCGAGGGCAGCGCCCTCGACCGCGAGGCCTACGAGCGCGCGACCAGCGTCTACCTGCCCGGCCGGGTGCTGCCGATGCTGCCCGAGAAGATCTCGAACGGGGTCTGCTCGCTGGTGCCCGGCGAGGACCGCCTGACGATGTCCGTCGTGGCCACCCTGGACGAGAAGGGCGAGGTACGGGACTACCGCATCGTCCAGGGGGTGATCCGATCCAAGGCCCGGCTCACCTACGGCCAGGTCGAAGACCTGCTCTCCGGCGGGCGGCTGCCCGAGGAGGCCCGCTTCCTCGAGGACGACGTTCGCGAGCTCTACCGCCTGACGCGTCACCTCAAAGCGGGTCGCCTGGCCGCGGGAGCGCTCGACTTCGACACCCGCGAGGTCAAGGTCGACTTCGACGAAGGCGGCAACCTGCACCTGATCCCCATCCGCGAGGGCGAGGCGCGCAGCCTCATCGAGGAGCTGATGCTGCTGGCCAACCGCCTGGTGGCCCGCCACCTCGACGAGCGGGGCATTCCTACCCTCTACCGGGTGCACGAGGATCCGGTCGCCGACCGCTATAAGACCCTGGTCGAAGCCCTGAACCGCATGGGTTACCACCTGCCCGCCACGGACCCCGACCCCGCGGCCATGCAGCGGGTGCTCGAGGCGGCGCGCGGCAAACCCGAGGGCCCGGCGGTCTCCATGCTGGTGCTGCGCAGCATGAGCCTGGCCCGCTACGCCCACGAGAACCTGGGCCATTTCGGCCTCGCCTTCGAGGATTACCTGCACTTCACCAGCCCCATCCGTCGCTACCCCGACCTGGTGGTGCACCGGGTGCTCAAGGAGCTGATCAAGGGCAAGGGCAAGGTCGGGCCCAAGAAGAAGTCCGCCTGGGCCGAGAAGTTCCCCCGCGTGGCCGAGCACGCATCCGAGCGGGAGCGGGCCGCCGAGAAGGCGGAGCGCGACCTCACCAAGTACTTCCAGGTGAAGTGGGCCGAGGCCCAGGTCGGCCGGACCTTCACCGGGATCGTGAGCGGGGTGACCAACTTCGGCCTCTTCGTCGCCATCGAGAACGGCGTCGAGGGGCTGCTGCCGCTCAGCGACCTCAGCGACGACTACTACGAGTTCGTCCCCGAGGGGCTCGAGCTCGTCGGCCGCAGCACCGGTAAGCGCTGGCGTCTGGGGGACGCCATCAAGGTGCGCATCGAACGCGCCACCCCCGCACTCAGGCAGATCGATCTCGCGATCGAGGAGGAGAAGATGTCCACAAGCGAGAAGAAACCGACGAAGAAAAAGGCCCGCAGCCCGCGTCCTGCGGAAGGCAAGAAGAGCGAAAAGGCGCCGCGCGTGCTGGCGGGTCCGCCCCAGGAGAAGGCGCGCAACGACCGCCCGCCGCGGCTCACCGCTCAGAAGGTCTACTTCGGCGAGTGGATCGGCGAGGCCGAAGGCGAGGAAAAGCCGCGCGGCAAGACCCGCGGACGCCGCAAGAAATAGCGTAACCGTGGCGCTTGTCCTAGCCTCCACATCTTCCGGGGGTGTAGGGTAAGTGAGGTATCCCCCAGGAACCTTTCCTGGGAAAGGAGGGCACATGGAAAACGTCAAGTACCCGGGAATTCCCACCACCGGCGACGGGTCCGAGGCCGCCGTGTGGGTGGAGACGCACATCTCCCAGGCGGGGATTGCCTACCCGATCACACCCGCTACCAACATGGGGTACGGCTACCAGGTCGCGGTGGCCAACGGACGCACCAACCTATGGGGCGACGAGCTAGGTTTTCTGGAGCCCGAGTCGGAGCATTCCGCCGGATCCGCGGCCGAAGGCTTCGCCCTCGCGGGCGGTCGCGTGGCTTCGTTCACCGCCTCTCAGGGGCTGGTACTGCAAAAAGAGGTTCTGCACGTGATCTCGGGCAAGCGCCTGCCGGCCGTCTTTCACATCGGCGCGCGCGCCCTCACCAGCCAGGCGCTTAACATCCACGCCGGGCACGACGACGTCTACGCGGTGGCCGACACCGGATGGGGCATCCTCTTCGCCGCCAACGCCCAGGAGGTGGCCGACCTGGCGCTGATCGCCCGCCGCGCCGCCGAGGACAGCCACACCCCGTTCATGGTCGTTCAAGACGGCTTCCTCAACACCCACACGGTCGAGAACTTCAACCTCCCCGAGCCCGAGCTGATGAAGCAGTTCGTGGGCGACCCCAAGGCGAAGCTGCACAACTACTTCGACCCCGACAACCCGGTGCTCACCGGCGCGGTGGAAAACCAGGACGCCTACATGAAGGGGCGCATCGCCCAGCGCGCGTTTTACATGCAGGTCGTCCCCGCCCTGGAAAACGCCTTCCGCGAGTTCGAGGCCCTCACCGGCCGTCACTACGACTTCGCGGTGCCCTACCGCCTCGAGGACGCCGAGTACGCCATCGTGGGCATGGGCACGATGATGATGACCGCGGAGGCCGTCGTCGACGCGTTGCGGGAGCAGGGCATGAAGGTGGGCCTCCTCAAGGTCACCTCCTTCCGCCCCTTCCCGGGGGCGCGGGTCGTCGAGCTGCTGCAGCACCTGAAGGGCTTCGCGGTGCTCGAGCGCACGGACGAACCGCTGGCCGCGGCCAACCCCCTCACCCGCGAGATCAAGACCGCCTTCGCCGACGCCTGGGACGGCTACCCCGGCTTCCCCAAGATCGAGCGTCTGCCCAAGATCTACTCGGGTGCCGCCGGCCTCGGGGGACGCGACATCCGCCCGGCCGACCTCAAGACCGTCTTCGAGCACCTGGCCGCCGAAGACCCCCGGCGCTTCTTCGTCCTCAACATCAAGCACCCGCTGGCGCTCGAGGCCCGGGAGGTCTTCGACGTCACCGCCAAGGGCACCTTCCGCATGCGCGGCTACTCGGTGGGCGGCTTCGGCTCGGTGACGACGAACAAGGTCATCGCCTCCACCACCGCCGACCTCTTCGGTCTCTACGTGCAGGCCTTCCCCAAGTACGGCTCCGAGAAGAAGGGGCTGCCGACGAACTACTACCTCACCGTCGCCGAGGAGCCCGTGCGCGTGCGCAGCGAGCTGCGCGACGTCGAGATGATCGCCATCAACGACCCCAACGCGCTGCACTACACCAACCCCTTCTCGGGGCTGGCCAAGGGCGGCGTCGTCTGGCTGCAGTCGTCCGAGGCCGATCCCCGCGACGTCTGGGCGCAGGTGCCGGCGTGGGCGCGCAAGGTGATCCGCGAGAACGGCTACCGCCTCTACGCGATCGACACGGTCGCGATCGCGCGCGACGTCTCCTCGCGCCCTGATCTGGTGATGCGCATGCAGGGCATCGTGCTGCTCGGCGTCTACCTGCGGGTGGCCCCCTTCGTGGAGCGCCTCAGCCTCAGCGAGGACCAGCTCTGGGAACGGGTCGAGAAGATCATCCGCAAGTACTTTGGCAAGCGGGGTGAACAGGTCGTCAAGGACAACATGACCGCGATCCAGCGCGGCTACCGCGAGATCATCGAGGTACCCGCCGAGGTGATCGCCACCGAGCCCGAGGAGGTGGGGGCATGAAGGACAAGAAGATCGTGATGGGCGAGCTCGAGCTCGAACTGGAGCTGCTACCCGAGCCCGAGCCGCTGGACATCCCCAAGTTCAACCAGGACTTCAGGTCCGTCGTCGAGGCCTACAACGAGGGAAGCGCCGACCTGGAGATGCCGGCCGACGAGCGGCTGGCCCGCTCCCACATCGCCCCGGGTACCGGCTCGTACCGCGACTTTTCCTACATTGCGCCCGACATTCCCCACTACATCGCTTCCAACTGCACCGCCTGCATGGAGTGCGTGACCGAGTGCCCCGACACCGCCATCCTGGCCAAGGTGCTCCCCGAGAACCTCGTCGAGGAGGAGCTCGCCAAGATCGAGGACCCCGAGACCCGCGAGCGCATGCGCGCCCACTTCGCTAAGACCAAGAAGTTCTACGATCTGCCGCAGAAGAAGGGCAAGGAGGCGGGCCTCTTCTCGATCTTCGTCGACCCCACCAAGTGTAAGGGCTGCGCCGAGTGCGTGGCCGTCTGCGACGACGACGCCCTCGAGATGGTGCGCAAGGAAGGGGAGATGGTTCCCCACTACAAGGAGGAGTTCGACTTCTTCAAAAGCCTCCCCGACACCCCGATGGAGTACATCAACGAGCGCACCCCCATCGACCTGATGCTCACCGACAAGACCCACCTCTACGTGGGCGGCGCGGGGAGCTGCGCGGGATGCGGCGAGGCCACGGCGCTGCGCATGCTGGCGGCGGCCAACGCCTTCGCCTACGACGACCAGTGGGGCATCGTCGCGGCCACCGGCTGCAACACCGTCTACAGCTCGACCTACCCCTACAACCCCTTCCTGGTGCCCTGGACGAACTCGCTCTTCGAGAACGCCGCCACCGACGCGATGGGCATCCGCATGCGCTGGGACCAGATGGGCTGGCAGGACAAGAAGCTCTGGGTCGTCGGCGGCGACGGCGCGATGTTCGACATCGGCTTCCAGGCCCTCAGCCGCATGCTCGCCTCGGGGATGGACATCAACGTCATCATCCTCGACACCCAGGTCTACTCCAACACCGGCGGGCAGGCCTCGACGAGCACCTACATGGGTCAGGAGACCAAGATGTCGGCCTTTGGCAAGAAGCTGAAGGGCAAGACCGAGCACCGCAAGGAGATCGCCGAGATCCTGATGATGCACCCCGACGTCTTCGTGGCGCAGACGACCGCGGCCCACTTCAACCACTTCTACAAGGCGGTCTTCGCGGCCAACGAGTACGAGGGGCCCTCGGTGCTCGTCGTCTACACCACCTGCCAGCCGGAACACGGCGTGGCCGACGACGCCTCGGCGCGGCAGGCGCGCCTGGCCGTGGATAGCCGCACCTTCCCGGTCTTCGTCCACGACCCGCGCAAGGGCCAGCACCTGAGCGAACGCCTCGACCTGCGCATGAACCCGGCGATCTACGACGATTGGTACACCGACCCCAAGACCGGTCAGCCGCTTACCTTCATCGACTTCGCCCGCAGCGAGCAACGCTTCGCCAAGCACTTCGACAAGGACGGCAACCCCAGCGAGGTGCTGCTCGCGGTCCAGGAAGAGCGGCTCAAGAACTGGCGCCGGCTGCAGGAGCTGGCGGGCATCCTCGACAAGAAGAAGCAGAAGGCCGCGGGCGACTAGCCCGCAGCGCATGAACGCCGCAGGGCCCGGCCCTGCGGCGTTCGCCTGGCGGGCCGCCGCGGATCAGCCGAGCCGGGCCCCGAGGGGTTTCAGCATCTCCTTGAGCAGCTCCACCCGGCCCAGCGGGTAGAGGTGGGCCCCGTCCATGCCGGCGGCGTGCAGCTCGCGCAGGACGTGCTGCGCCGCGCGCATGCCCGCGGCGCGGCCTTCCCGCTCCAGGTCGGCCACCAGCGCCTCGGGGACCCGCGTCCAGCGGCCGACGTTGCGGGCCATCTTGAGTGAGCGCAGCGGCAGCACCCCCCAGAGGATGGGCACGGGGCTCCTTCCCCCCAGAGCGTCGAGGAAGGTGGCGGCGGTCTCCGGGCAGAAGACGGGCTGGGACTGGGCGAAACGGGCCCCGGCCTCCACCTTGGCCCAGAACTTCTCGGCTTCGGCCGCCAGGTCGGCCGCTCCCGGGTTGACGGCCACCCCCGGGGTCAGATCGGGAGCGCCTTCGAGGCTGCCGCCGCTGAGGTTTTCGCCGCGGTTGAGGCGGGCGATCGTCTCGACCAGCCCCACGGCACCGAACTCGTAGACGGGGCGGGCCTCGGGGTGATCGCCGCGCTCCGGGGGGTCGCCCCCCAGCACCAGGACGTTCTTCACCCCCAGCGCCCAGGCCCCCAGCAGGTCGGCCTGCAGCGCCAGCCGGTTGCGGTCGCGCGCGGTCAGGTGGGGGATCACCTCCACCCCCGTGTGGTGCTGGATCAGGTGCGCCAGCATGATGCTGTTCATCCGCAGGTTGGCCATGGGGGCGTCGGAGACGTTGACGGCGTCCACGTAGCCGCGCAGGATCAGGGCTTGTTTGAGGGTCGGGGCGGGATCAGCGCCGCGCGGAGGGTCCACCTCGGCGGTGAGCACGAAACCGTGGCCAAGTTTGTCGGTCAGGCGCATCGGGGCTCCTTCCTCCTCACCGGAGGAGGGAGATCGCTCCCTCCTCATCGTTCCCCCCTGGGGGCTGGCATTGGCACCTTGCGGATTCCCGCCGGTTGCCGCGGCGTCGTCGGGCCAGTTCCCTCGGCCGCTCGGGATGAGGAGCGTACGCACGGGCGTACTGGGTGGAAGTATACCTATGCAGTTCGGGCTTGTAAAGCTAGCCGCGGCGGCTGCGCTTGCGGTCCTCGCTGTCGAGCCAGATGGTGACGGGGCCGTCGTTGACCAGGGCCACCCGCATGTGGGCGCCGAACTCGCCGGTCTCGACGTGGACCCCCTGCCGCAATAGCGCTTCGACGAACCGCTCGTACCAGCGTCGTCCCTCGTCGGGGTCGGCGGCGGCGGTGAAGGAAGGGCGGTGGCCCTTACGGGTGTCGGCGTAGAGGGTGAACTGGCTGACGACCAGGGCCTCGCCGCCGGTGTCGAGGAGGCTCCGGTTCATCTTGCCCGCTTCGTCGGCGAAGATGCGCAGGTTCACCACCTTGCGCACCAGGTAGTCGAGGTCTTCGGCGGTGTCGCGGCGGCCGGCGGCGAACAGAATCAGAAGGCCGCCGGCGATCTCCCCGACGACCTCGTCCGCGACGGTTACGCTGGCCTGGGAAACGCGCTGGATCAACGCCCGCATAGGGGCATTCTACGCCGGGGTCAGAGACTGTAGGCGTAGTAGCCGTAGATGCCGGGGCCGGTGTGGGAGGCGATCACCGCGCCGATCTCGGAGGTGTAGACCTCCTCGATCCGGTCGCCGAGGGTGCGGATCTCTTCGCGCAGGGCGTGTACGGCCTCCTCGGCGCCGGTGTAGAGGTAGAAGACGCGTACCCGCTCCCGGCCTTCGGCCCAGTCGCGAAACGTCTTGACCATCTCCTTCAACGCCCGCTTTTCGCCGCGGGCGCGGCCCGCGGCGTCAACGACGCCGCCCCGCACCGTGAGGATGGGCTTGATGTTGAGCAGGTTGCCCAGAAAGGCCTGGGCGCCGCCGATGCGGCCGTTCTTGCGCAGGTAGTCCAGGGTGGCGACCACGAAGCGGACGATGTGGTCGTCGCGGATGCGCTCGAGCTCGTGTACGACCTCTTCGAGCCCGGTGCCCTCGCTGAGCAGTTCGTGCGCCCGCAGCACCATCATGCCGATGCCCGCCGAGGCGGCCTGCGAGTCGAAGACCTGCACCCGGCCGCCGTACTTCTCCGCGGCGATGCTGGCCGACTGGAAGGTGCCCGAGAGTTTCGAGGAGATGTGAATGGAGAGGACCCGGTCGGCGTGTTCGAGCGCCTCGGCGTAGGCCACCTCGAAGTCCTGGGGCGAGGGCTGGCTGGTCGTGGGCAGGTCGGTGCCCGCGGCCACCCCTTGGAACAGGTCCGTGGGGGTGATCTCCTCCCAGTCCTTGAAGGTCTTTCCTTGAAAGTGGACGTAGAGGGGTACGACGCGCACGCCGATGCGCGTCCGTAGTTCAGGGGGGATGTCGCTGGTGGAGTCGGTGACCAAGGCTACGTTCATGTCTTCCTCCCGTAAGGCTCTGGCTTGCGCTCTCAAAGCAGCATACCGACCGCCCGCGGGCGATCGTTGAACCGGGTACAAGGGCGGCCCGGCGCCGCGGTTGAAGTAACTATGCACCGGTGTTAGGCTTTGATGCATCATGTGGCGCGTTCTCGTGACCGACGAAATGCACCTGGGTGACCACGACCACCCCGACCTGCAGCTCGACTACCGCCCGGGCATGCCGCGCGAGGAGATCCTGGCCAGCATCGCGGACTACGACGCCCTGATCACCCGAAGCCGCACGCAGGTGGACCGCGAGCTGCTGGAGCGGGCGGCGCGGCTCAAGGTGATCGGGCGCGGGGGCGTGGGCGTGGACAACATCGACCTCGACGCCGCTTCCAGGCGCGGCATCCTGGTGATCAACGTTCCCGAGGCCAACACCCGCAGCGCCGCCGAGCTGGCCTTCGGCCTCATGCTCGCCGCGGCCCGCCTGGTGGCGCTTTCCGACCGGGAACTGCGCGACGGCCGCTGGAACCGCAAACACCTGGGCCGGGAGTTGATGAACAAGCGCCTGGGCATCGTGGGGCTGGGGCGCATCGGAGGGCAGGTGGCCCAGTTCGCCCGTGCCTTCGGGATGGAGGTCTGGGCCTACGATCCCTACATCTCCAGCAAGCGGGCCGAGACCCTCGGGGTGCGCCTGGTGGACCGCCTGGAGGCGTTGCTGCCCGAGGTGCAGTTCCTGACCGTGCACACGCCGCTGAACGAAGAGACCCGGGACCTGATCGGCCGGCGGGAGCTGTACCTGCTGCCCCGGGGCGCGGTCGTGGTCAACGCCGCCCGCGGCGGCATCGTCAACGAGCCCGCGCTTTACGACCTGCTGGAGGAAGGGCACCTCTTCGCGGTGGGTCTCGACGTCTTCGCGGTCGAGCCCCCCGACCCTGAGCACCCGCTGCTGCACCATCCGCGGGTGGTGCACACCGCCCACCTCGGCGCCAACACCGAAGAGGCGCAGGCGCGGGTGGGGCACGGCATCGTGGAGCGCGTCTACGAGGCGCTCTCGGGCAACTACGCCTACGCGATCAACGCGGGCTTCGACCCGGAGGCCTTTCAGGCGCTCAAGGGCTGGATGCCCCTGGCCGAGGCGCTGGGGCGGCTGCTGGCGCAGATCACCCGCGGCCGCGCCCAGACGCTGGAGGTTGCGGTCCTGGGAGGGTTCGAGTGCGAGCCCGAGCCCGTCTTCGCCGCGGTGGCCAAGGGGGTGCTCGAGCCCGTCATCGACGAGCCCGTCAACTACGTCTCCTCACGGCCGCGCTTGGAAGAGCGCGGCGTTCGTCTGATCAGCCGTCGCGACCCCGACGCCCGTGGCTACGCCCAGGCCATCGAGGTGCGGCTGGTAACGGACCAGGAGGAGCGCCGCGCTCTGGGAACGGTCCTCGCCGGCCGGCCGCGGCTGGTGCGCATCGACGACTACGCGCTGGAGATCGAGCCGACCGGCGCGGTCCTCGTCTGCATCAACCGCGACCAGCCGGGCGTCGTCGGCCGGGTGGGCACGCTGCTGGGCGAGGCCGGGGTCAACATCGCGGGGTTGCAGCTCGGGCGGGACCAGCCCGGCGGCCGCGCCCTCTTCGTCCTTGCCGTCGACCAGCCGCCGCCGGACGAGGTGCTCGAAGAGCTGCGCAATCTCGAGCTCCTGGAGCGGGTGGACGCCGCATGGCTGTGACCCGCTTGCGGCTGCTGACGCCGGGGCCCGTAAACCTGCACCCCGCGGCGCTGCAGGCCATGACGCGCCCGCAGCTGCACCACCGCAGCCCCGAAGCCGCGGCGCTCGTGCGTGCCCTGCGGGCGCGGCTCGCGGAGCTGCTGGGCACCCGCGGCGAGGTGCTGCTCGTGGGCGGGAGCGGCACCGCGGCCATGGAGGCGGTGGTGCGTGCTCTCTTCCGTCCCGGCGACCGCGTCTGGGTGCCCGTGGCGGGCAAGTTCGCCGAGCGCTGGGCGGAGATCGCGCGGGCGGCCGGGCTCGAGCCGCAGGTCAGCGAGCACCCCTGGGGCGCGGTCGTGGGCCCGGACGACCTGCCCCCGGGCCGTCTCGACGGCGCCTTGCTCACCCACTCGGAGACCTCGACGGGCGTGCTGCACCCGGTTCGCGAACTGGCCGCGGCGGTGCGGGCGCGGTCGCCCGAGGCCCTCGTCGTCGTCGACGCCGTCACTTCCTTTCTGGTCGCCGAGCTCGAGCTCGAGGCCTGGGGCCTGGACGCGGCCGTCAGCGGCAGCCAGAAGGGCGCGATGGCGCCTCCCGGGCTCGCGTTCGCCTGGCTCGCGCCGCGCGCCCTGGAGCGGCTGCGCCCCGCGGGCTACTACCTCGACCTCGGCCGCGACCTGACCGCCCAGCGCCGGGGGCAGACGGCGTTCACGCCCCCGATCCAGATCATCGAGGCCGTCCACGACGTCCTCGAGGCCGTCTGGCCGCAGGGGCGCGACGACCTGGCGCGTCACTGGGCGGCGAAGCGCGAGGCCAACGCCCGCTTCTACGCGCGCGGCGCCGAGCTGGGCCTGCGCCCGGTTCCCACGCGCGAGGAGGCGCGAAGCCCCGCCACCGCCGCGTTCTACCTGCCGGAGGGCTGGACCGCAGAAGCCCTTTCCGCGGCCTTCGCGGAGCGCGGCTGGCGGGTGGCCGGGGGGCAGGGACCCTTGAAGGGCCGCATCTTCCGGGTCTCGGCGATGGGCTACTTCACGCGCGCGGAGCTGGAGCGCGCCTACGGCGACTTCACCGCGGTGCTTCGTCGTTCCTGAGCGCTTCTTCCAGGATCCGGTCGGCCTCGGCGGGGTCGTAGACCGCCCGCGCGCCGCCGATCAGCCGGGGGCGGGAGAAGCCGCCGCTGAGGGGGGCGTGGCCGAGCCGCAGGTCGCCCAGCGGTACCGGAACCACCACGGGCCGCAGGTGCATGCCGATCAGGACGCCGCCGATGTCGAGGCCGTAGCGCGCCGAAGCGGCCATGTCGGCGACCACGGCGGGATCGGGCAGCAGCTTGCGGTAGACCGCCGCGAGTGCGCCGCCCGCCTTGGGAACGGGAACGACGTTGACGGGCTCGAGCCCCAGCAGCCGTGCGCGGTTCGCCGGCAGCACCAGGCTGCGGTTGACGTGTTCGCAGCCCTGCACTGCCAGCACCACCCCCCGCGGCGCCAGCTCGGGCAGCAGCGCCTCCAGCAGCTCCAGGGCCAGCGTCGGGTCGCCGGCCTTGCCGTAGCGTTCGCCGCGCACCGCGCTCGTCGATCCGCCCAGCACCATGAGGTCGCCCGGCTCCGGCGGCGCCGCCGCGAAGACGCGCCGGACGGCCTCGATAAGGGGTGCGGCGAGTTCGAGTGGCATGTCAGAAGGCGCTGTCCAGGTCGGGGCGCAGGCGCTGGGCCTCGCCCAGGTAGACGTGGCGGATGGCCTCGGGCGGCGCGTCGGTGTTCCAAAGCGCCAGGATCCGGATCACCCGGGGCAGCGACCCGGGCACGGGCACCTCGCGCGCCGAGAGCAGCGGCACCCGGTTCATGCCCAGCTGGCGGGCCGCCTCGGCGGGGAACGCGGAGCTCAGGTCCTCGGTGACGGTGAAGATCAGCGCCGCGAGCTCGGCGGGGTCGCGGATGTCGTTGCGCTCCAGGATGGCCTCGAGCAGCCTCCGCGTCGCCGCCAGAATCTCCTCGGGGGTGTCCTGCTCGACGGTGATGGCGCCGCGAATGCCCCGTACCATGTGGGTCATTCTACCCGCAGCCCGCGGCGCGGGAGCAACAGCCGATCATCGGCTTCGAGGACGAGCTCGCGCTCGGCGGCCAGCTCCCGGCCGTCGCGGACGATCCCGCGGATCTCGAAGGTGAGTTCGCCGACGCGCAGGCCGGCGAAGGGTGCGGCGGCGATGGACTCTGCGGCCAGGTTCTGCTCGGGGAAGACCTGCACCGGGGTGAGCACGTAGGCCACGAAGATGGCCGGCAGCGCCAGCGGCAGCACCGCGTAGCCGCCGAACTCGCTGACGAGCAGGAGAGCGGCGAAGGGCGTGCGCACCACGCCGGCGAGCAGCGCCCCCATCCCCACCAGCGCGGCGGCCTGGGCGTCGGGGGCGTAGGCCGGCAGGGCGCGCGCCAGGGCCACCGCGTAGAGGCCGCCGAGCGCGAGGGTGGGTCCGATCAGCGCCCCGTAGCCCCCCAGGCCGTAGACGAGGCCGAGGAGAAGGGTGCGCACCGCCGCCAGCAGCACGAGAAAGGCGACGGGCAGGATGGGGGTGCTGCCGAGCTCCACCCAGACGAGGCCGTCGCCCAGGGTCTGCGGCAGCAGCGCGGCCACCGCGGCCACGATCAACCCCAGCAGGGCGTGCCGGGGCATGAACGACAGGCCCGCCGAGGCCCGGCGCACCGCGCGCACCGCGTGCACGAGCAACGTGCCCACCGCGGCCATCAGCGCGCCCAGCAGCAGCGCGAAGCCGAGGTGGTACCAGCGCGGCGGCAGCGGCTGCAACGAAAGCAGCGGTTCGTACCCCCAGAAGGCGCCGTAGACGGTGAAGCCGGCCAGGGCGCCGATCAGCGCCGGGCCCAGCGAAGCGATGGCGAGGACGAGGCCGGGGAAGAAGATCTCGACGGCCAGCAGCGCGCCGCCCACGGGGGCGTGGAAGGCGGCGGCGAACCCCGCCGCGAGGCCGGCGAAGGGCAGGTGGCGGGCGAGGTCCGCGGGCAGGAAGCGGCGCCCCAGGGCGTCGCCCATCCAGTCGCCGAGCACTGCCATGGGGCCCTCGCGGCCCATCGGCGAGCCCGCCCCCAGCTCCACCAGGCTGCCCAGGGCGTAGCGGAGCTTCTCGCGCAGCGTGGCCCGGGCGGTCTGGTGGTAGGCGGCGATGATCTTGGCCAGGCCGCGGTTGTGCCCCAGCAGCGAGGCGCCGGCGAAGAGGAGCGGCAAGAGAAGCAGCAGGACCCAGGGGTGGGGGTTGCGGAAGGTGTGCAGCAACCCGTTCTCTCCCGAGTAGCCCGGGGGAAGGTAGCCCACGAGGTAACCGAGCACGTACTCCTGAACCTGGTAGAGCAGCCAGGTGAACGAGGCGGCGACCAGCCCGACCAGCAGGCCCAGACCGGCGCTGTAGGCGATGAGGGTGAGGACGTGCCGCCGATCCATTACCAAAATTCTACTTGTTCGAGTTCCATGCCGGGTTGCAGCGCCGCGGGCGCAAGCCCCAAAGCGGCGCGCCCCCCGGCCGCGGCCCAGGCGAGCGTGCGTTCCGGGGGCTGGCCGTGGCGCGCGAGCAGCGCGATCTCGTCGCGCACGTCCAGCGAGGGGGCGCTGGCCCGCGAGTCGGTGCCCAGCGCCAGCGGGACGCCGTGCCGCAGGTAGAGGTCGTAGGGCGGCAGGCCCGCTCCGAGCCCCAGGTTCGAGCGCGGGCAGCTCACCACTGCCACGCGGTGTTCGGCCAGCAGCCGTACGTCGGCTTCGTCCACCTGGACGCCGTGCACCAGCGTGGGCTGGGCCTCAAGCACCCCCAGCTCGGCCAGGTAGGCGACGGGGGAGAGGCCCGTCGGGTGCAGGTCGGTGGGCCAGCCCTGCTCGCGGAAGAACTCCGCCAGCTCACCCTCGCGGCGCAGGAAGTAGGCGCGCTCGCCGGGGCTCTCCGCCGCGTGGATCTGGAGCGGGACGTCGAGTTCGCGCGCGAGGGCGACGACCCCGCGCATCAGGCCGGGGGTGAGCGAGTAGGGGGCATGGGGCGAGAGGCCCACCCGCGGCCCGCCCGGCCGTTCGCGCCGCTTCCAGCGCTCGAGCCGCTCGCGGGTGGCCTCCAGGATCTCGGCCTCGCGACGGGGCGGCACCAGCCCCAGCACCTCCCAGTAGACGACGCCGGCGGCGGGGCCCTCTTCGAGCCACCAGTCCACCACCTCCGCGCGCGCGGCGATGTCGCCCAGCAGCCGCTGGGGGGCGTGCTCTACGGCGCGCATGGCGGCCGCGTGGCCGCGGCGGTCCGCCTGGCCGACGACGTGGCGCACGAAGTCAGGAAAGGGCCCGGTGAAGGTGGGGCCGAGGCCCAGGTCGAGGTGGGTGTGGGCGTTCGCGAGGGGCGGGCCCAGGTAGCGGCCCTTCGCCACCGTGGCGGCCGAGGGGTAGCGTCGCCGCAGGTCGGCGAGGCCGCCGGTCGCGAGCACGCGCCGGCCGTCGGTGACGAGGCCGGCGTCCGCGCGTACCGTGCCGCCGATCAGCACCCAAGCAGCGGTCCAGAGCTCCAGTTCGGGCATGGTCAGGCGACGGGAGGGGCGAGCAGCGCCTCCACGTCGGGTTCGGCGACGATCTCGTAGAAGACGTTGCGCTCGGCGGGGCGGAAGCCGGCCTCCACGATCTGGCGCACGATCTCGCGCACCGTCGCCGAGCGGCGCACGTTCCCCGAGGCGGCGGAGACGACGTTCTCCTCGAGCATGGTGCTGCCGAAGTCGTTGGCGCCGTAGTAGAGCGCGGTCTGGGCCACCTTGAAGCCCATCGTCGGCCAGCTGGCCTGGTGGCCGGCGACGTTGTCGAGGGCGATGCGGGCGACGGCCAAAGTTTGCAGGTACTCGTGGGCCGTGGCCCCCGGGAGCCGGCCGGCGAGGCGGGTGTTCTCGACCTGCATCGTCCAGAGCGCGAAGCCGGAGAAGCCGTGGCCGTAGCGCTCCAGCGCCCGGTCCTGCAGCTCGCGCAGGACGAGCAGGTGCTCCACCCGCTCCTCGGGCCCCTCGCCCATGCCGATGACCATGCTGGCGAGCGAGTACATGCCCTGGGCCAGCACCTCCTCGACGATCCGCACCCAGTCGGCCGTGGGGATGCGGGCGGGGGCGGCGGCGTGGCGGACGCGGTCGACCAGGATCTCCGCCCCCGCGCCGGGCACCCCGTCGAGGCCGGCGGCCTTCAGGCGCTCCAGCACCTCGCGCGCGCTCAGTCCGGTCAGCTTTTCCAGCCCCAGGATCTCCTCGGGGCTGAAGGCGTCGATGCGCACCTGGGGGTGGTGCTCTTTGAGGTAGCGCAGCAGCTCTTCGTACCATTCGAGCGGCAGGTGGGGGTTGACCCCGCCCTGCATGAGGATGCGCCGGCCACCCACGGCCTCGAGCTCGGCCACCTTCCGGCCGATCTCCTCGTAGCTGAGGGTGTAGGCGTCGGGCTGGCGGTCGGTGCGGTAGAAGGCGCAGTAGCCGCAGGCCACGGTGCAGACGTTGGAGTAGTTGATGTTGCGGTCGATCAGGTAGGTGACGTAGTCGGGGTGGGCGCGCTCGAGCCGCAGCGCGTGGGCCACCGCGGCCACTTCGGGAAGCGGGCGGCGGTAGAGTTCGAGAAGCTCCTCGCGCCCCAACCGTTCCCCCCGCGCGGCGCGGTCCAGGACGTCCATGCCGCCATGCTACCACCCGCCGGCCTACAATAAAGTCATGGAACTCAAGAAGGTGCCCATCGAAAAGCCGGAGACGGTGAACGTGATCCTGGGCCACGCCCACTTCATCAAGACGGTCGAGGACCTGCACGAGGCGCTGGTGCAGTCGGTGCCGGGCATCCGCTTCGGCCTCGCCTTCAACGAGGCCAGCCAGGAGCGGCTGGTACGCAAGAGCGGCAGCGACGACGCGCTCGTCGAGCTGGCGGTGAAGAACGCCCTGGCCGTGGGTGCGGGGCACTTCTTCATCGTGGTGCTGGGCGAGGGGGTCTTCCCGATCAACGTGATGCACGCTCTGCGCACCGTGCCCGAAGTCGTCGGCCTCTATGCGGCCACGGCCAACCCGGTCGCGGTCCTCGTCGCCGAAGACGGCGACCAGCGGGCGGTTCTCGGTGTCTTCGACGGCCAGACGCCGCTGGGCGTGGAGGACGAGGCGGCCACCGCACACCGCAAGGGTTTCCTGCGCACGATCGGCTACAAGCTTGGCTAGCCGTGCTAGGCTTGGGCTCATGATCAGCGAAGGGACCAAGGCCCCCGACTTCGCCCTGCCCGACCAGGAGGGCGGGCTCCACCGGCTCGGCGACTACGCCGGGCGCTGGCTGGTGCTCTACTTCTACCCCAAGGACAACACCCCCGGCTGCAGCCAGGAAGCGCGCGACTTTAACGCCCTGGCAGGCCGCTTCCAGGCGCGGGGCGCGGCCGTCCTGGGCGTTTCCAAGGACACCGTGGCGAGCCACCGCCGCTTCGCGGAGAAGCTGGGGCTGCGCTTTCCGCTCCTGGCCGACCCCGAAACCGAAGTGATCCGCGCCTACGGTGCCTGGGGCAAGAAGAAGCTCTACGGCAAGGAGTACGAGGGCACGATCCGCTCGACCGTCCTCATCGACCCGGAGGGCCGGGTGGCGCGCGTCTGGCCCAAGGTACGGGTGAAGGGGCACGCCGAGGCGGTGCTGGTCGAGCTCGAGCGCCTGCAGGAGGAGCGTCGTGGATCTTGAGGCCCTGAAGCAGCGCGCGGCCGAGGCCGCGGTGGGCTACGTGCACTCGGGCATGCGTCTGGGCCTGGGGACCGGCACCACCACCCGCTGGGCGGTGGAGCGCATCGGGGCCCTGCTGGCCGCGGGCGAACTCGCGGACGTGGTGGGCGTGCCCACCTCGCGCGCCACCGAGGCGCTGATGCGGCGGGTGGGGATCCCCGTCGTCGAGCTCGACGAGCGGGGCGTGGACCTGGCCATCGACGGCGCCGACGAGATCGCCCCCGACCTGACCCTTATCAAGGGTCACGGCGGAGCGCTTTTGCGCGAAAAGATCGTGGAGGCCGCGGCCGGCCGCTTTATCGTGATCGCCGACCACACCAAGCGGGTCCACGTGATCGGCGAAAAGAAAGCCGTTCCCATCGAGATCGCCCGCTTCGGCTGGCGGCGCACGGTGAGCCGCATCGAAGCCCTGGGGGCCCGTTGCACGGTGCGCCTCGACGGCCACCGGGAACCGGCCCTGAGCGACAACGGCAACCTGCTCGTCGACGCTCACTTCGGCCCCATCGGCGATCCGCGGGGCCTCGAGCAGCAGCTGCTCGCCCTCCCGGGCGTCTTCGAGGTGGGGCTGTTCATCGGAATGGCCGATCTGGCCATCGTGGCCGGACCCGATGGCAGGCTGGAGGAACTCTCATGAGGCACGTCTTTACTCCCTGGAAGTCGCGCAGCGACCTTCCCGCGCCGCTCCAAGAGGCGGTGCGCACCTGGGCCCACGAGCACGAAGTGGGGGAGGTGGCCCTCGAGCCCATGGGCGAGCTCTTCGCCGTGCGGCTCAACATGAGCGCCGACCCGGTGCCCGGGATCTACGTTCCCGCCGCGGCGCTGGCGGATCCGGAGGCGCTCTTGGAAATGCTGGACGCGGCGCTCGAGGTTTACTATGCTGAACTTAACTTAAACCAGTAGCTTCGAGCTTCGCAAAGGAGGTGCCCCATGGCAGCACGTGGAGACTGGCTGGAGTACACCCGCGAACGCGCACCCGAGGGCGTCCCCCAGGACGTCTACGACGTGGTCCGCCGCTGGCTGGAGACCCACGAGGTGGCCGAGGTGGACCTGGAGCCGATGAACGGCTACTACGCCATTCACATCAACGGCGCGCCGGAGCCGGTGCCCGGCGTCTTCCTGCCCAAGACGCTGGAGCACGACCCCCAGGCCGTACGCGACCTGCTGGACGCCGCCTTCGCCGTCTACGAACAGGAGATCGCCGCTCACTAGGAGGTCGTTTTGCCCACCGTCGACTTTTACTGCAAGAAGACCTGCAAGTCCTGTCAGAAGGCCCAGCGGTGGCTCGACGAGCACGGCGTCGACTACCGGTTCATCGACTACACCAAGCAGCTCCCGCCGCGGGAGGTCGTCGAGGCGGCCCTGCGCGAGCGGGGCGCCCAGGCCCTGCGCAAACGCCACCCCAGATTCAAGGAGCTCAAAGACGCCGGACTCGAGGTATGGTTGCGCGAGGTCGAGGCCGACCCCAACCTGCTCGGCCGCCCGATCCTGGTCTGGCCCGACGGCCGCTGGGTGATGGGCTTCGGCCCTGACTGGGAGGACCTCTTCGCATGAACGACCCGCTCGTGCGTCTGAGGGGCCTGGGCAAACGGTACGGCAACACGGAAGCGCTGGGGGGCCTCGATCTCGAGGTCGAGGCGGGCGAGGCCTTCGGCCTCCTCGGACCCAACGGCGCGGGAAAGACGACGACGCTGCGCATCCTCGCCACCCTGATCCGCCCCTCTTCGGGGGAGGCCTGGGTGAACGGCCACAGCGTGCTGCGCGACCCTCTGGCCGTCCGCCGCAGCCTGGGCATCGTCAACGGTGGAATGGGCCTGTACGAGCGGTTGACCGGCCGGGAAATCCTTCACTTCTTCGGTCGCTTCTACGGCCTGGACGAAGGTGAGCTCGAAGCGCGCGTTCGCTGGCTCGACGAACTGCTCGGCCTGGGTCCCGTCCTCGACAAGCGCGTCGAGGAAATGTCGAGCGGGATGATACAGAAGATCGTCGTCGGCCGCGCCATCCTGCACCGGCCGCCGGTGCTGTTGCTTGACGAGGCCACCCAGGGCCTCGACGTCTTCGCCCGGCGCGCGCTCCTCGACTTCGTCCAGGAGTACAAGGCCACGGGGCATACGATCGTCTACTCGACCCACGTGCTGCCCGAGGCCGAGGAGGTCTGCGACCGCGTGGGCTTCCTGCACCGGGGCCGGCTGCTCTTCGTCGGCCGCGTGGCGGAGGCCAAAGAGCGCTACGCCACCGACTCGCTGGAACGCGCCTTCATCCGCGCCGCCGAGGAGGTGCCGGAGTGAAAGCCTGGTACTACGTCGCCCTCAAGGAGATCGTCAGCACCTGGCGCGACAAGCGCACCATCCGCAACGTCCTGGTGCTGCCGGTGCTGCTGATGCCGCTGTTCATGTACGGTCCGGCCTTCCTCATGAGCGACATCGAGTCCCGCACCCAGGCCGCGGTGCAAAAGGTCGGGGTGCGGGACCTGCCGCCGGAGGTCCTGGAGCTCTTCGCCCCGGCGAACCTCGAACCGGTCCCGGTCGACGATCCCCGGGCCGCCGTCGAGGCCGAGCGGGTGGACGCCGCGCTCGTCTGGCGCGACGGCCGCTTCGTCATCTACGCCATGGAGGGCGCCAAGCCGGTCAAGGCTGGCCTGGTCGTGGCCAAGGTGCGCCGGGTGCTCGACCGTTACAAGGACGCGCTGGTCGCCGAGCGTCTGCGCGCGGTCGGTCTCGACCCGGGGGTGCTGGCGCCGTTCGCGGTCGAGGTGAACGACGTCTCGCCGCCGGAGGCTCAGGGCGCGGGCGTGCTCGGCGGGATGATCCCCTACTTTCTGATGCTCTTCATCATGATGGGGGCGATGGCCGTCGTCATCGACGCCACCGCCGGGGAGAAGGAGAAGGGCACGCTCGAGGCGCTGCTCGCCGCGCCGGTGGCCCACCTGGAGCTCGCCACCGGCAAGATGTTCGCCGGACTCGTCTTCGCCGTGGTCACCTCGATCAGCGGTCTCGCGGGGCTGCTGCTCGGCGGGGCGCTCTTCCGCAGCCTGGCGCGGGGCGCGACCTTCGAGGCCATGAGCGGCAGCTTTTCGCTCTCGCCTATGTCCACGCTCCTCCTCTTCGTGACCGCGGTCCTCTACGCCGCCTTCATTACCGCGTTGCTCGTCGCCGTCGGCATGTACGCGCGCAGCTACAAGGAGGCCCAGACCTACGTCAGCCCCCTTTACATGGTGCTGGTCGTGCCGCTGCTCGTCCTCATGTTCGCCTCCGACTTCCTCAGCCAGAACCTGTGGCTCTACGCCCTCCCGGTCTTCAACGTCTACCTGGCGATCGATCAGATCATCAAGGCTCAGATCGGCTCGGCGGCGCTGATCGTCACCTGGATCAGCAGCCTCTTCTACGTGGCCGCGGCCACCTACTGGGCGTCGCGCAACTTCTCCGACGAGGGCGTGCTGTTTCGCAACTGACCCTTACCGTACCTCCAGGGCATCGGGTACGATGCCCTGGAGGGGGTAGGACCGCGTGAAGAAGACCTTTTACGTCACCACGCCCATCTACTACGTCAACGCGCGGCCGCACATCGGCCACGCCTACACGACGATCAACGCCGACTTCCTGGCGCGCTGGCACCGGCTCGACGGCTACGACACCTTCTTCCTGACCGGAACCGACGAGCACGGGGAGAAGATCGCCCAGGCCGCCGAACGTGCGGGCAAACCGCCGCAGCAGTTCGTGGACGAGGTCGCCGAGGAGTTCAAGAAAGCCTGGGAAGTCCTTCACATATCCTACGACGATTTCATCCGCACGACCGAGCCGCGGCACAAACGGGTGGTGCAGCGCTACCTGCAGGAGATCCACGACCGGGGCGACATCTACTACGGCGAGTACGAGGGCCTTTACTGCGTGGGGTGCGAGCGGTTCCTTACCGAAAAGGAGCTCGTGGACGGCAAGTGCCCCGATCACGGGGTGGAGCCGGAGCCAAGGCGCGAGGGCAACTACTTCTTCAAGATGGAGAAGTACCGTACCTGGCTGCGCGACCACATCCAGAAGCACCCCGGCTTCATCCGCCCCGAGCGCTACCGCAACGAGGTGCTCTCGATCCTCTCGGAGCCCATCGGCGACCTTTCCATCTCGCGGCCCAAGAGCCGCGTGAGCTGGGGCATCGAGCTGCCCTGGGACCCGGACCACGTCACCTACGTCTGGTTCGACGCTTTGCTCAACTACGTTTCCGCCCTTGGTTATCCCGACGGTGAGCGCTTCAAGACGTACTGGCCGGCAGCCCAGCACATGATCGGCAAGGACATCCTCAAGACCCACGCGGTCTTCTGGCCGACGATGCTGAAAGCGGGCGACGTGGAAGTCTACAAGCACCTCAACGTCGGCGGCCACCTGCTCGCGGACGGGCGCAAGATGTCCAAAAGCCTCGGCAACGTCATCGACCCCTTCGAGTGGGCCAGGAAGTACGGGCCGGACGCGGTGCGCTACTACCTCCTCAAGGAGACCCCCTACGGCCTCGACGGCGTGGTCAGCGAAGCGGGTCTGGTGGAACGCTACAACGCCGACCTCGCCAACGACCTCGGCAACCTGCTGCAGCGCGTGCGCACGATGGTGCTGAAGTACCGCGAGGGGCGGCTGCGTCAGCAGCCGCCCGGCCCGGCGGAGCGCGAGCTCGTCGAGTCCGCGGAGGCGCTGGTCCCCCGGGTGCGTGAACGGATCGGCGAGCTGCGCTTCAACCAGGCGCTCGAAGAGGTGCTGCAGTTCGTCCGGGGGCTGAACCGCTACATCAACGAGCGCGCTCCCTGGAAGATCCGGGATCCCGAAGACCTGGACCGTGTCCTCTACACCGCGGTGGAGGGCATGCGCGTCGCGTCGGTGCTGCTCGAGCCGGCGATGCCGGTGAAGATGGCCGAGCTACGAACCGCCCTGGGTCTGGGTTCGCTGCGCGTGGCCGACGTGGAGCGTTGGGGCGGACTGCCCGACGGCCACCGGCTACCGGCGGAGGCGCCGATCCTCTTTCCCAAGGTCGAGCAGCGGCGCACCACCGGCGACGCGCCCAAGCCCGAAAAGAAGGAGGCGCCGCCGGTCGCCTACGACGACTTCGCCAAGCTCGACCTGCGGGTGGCCCGGGTCGTGGCCGCGGAAAAGCATCCCAACGCCGACCGCCTGCTCGTCCTCCGGCTCGACGTCGGAGGAGAGGAGCGCACCGTCGTCGGCGGTCTGGCGGAGCACTACCGCCCGGAGGAACTGGTGGGCCGGCGGGTGGTGCTGCTCGCCAACCTCAAGCCGCGCAAGCTGCGCGGGGTCGTTTCCCACGGTATGCTGCTCGCCGCCGAGGGCGCGGAAGGTGAGCTGGCGCTGCTCACGCCCGACAAGGACGTGGTTCCCGGTTCGAAGATCAGCTAGTCTCAAAGGCGACCACGCCCGCCCCCACCGCGCTCAGGGTGGGGATCTCGGGCGAGAGGGCGTAGTCCAGGACGGCGCCGCGGCCGGCGAAGAGCCGATGCCCTGCGTGCACCGCGGCGTAGGCGTCAACGTAGGTGGGGTTGCCGGCCGGGACCAGCGACGCCCAGGCGGCGTCGAACGACCCTGCGGCCACCAGCTCGAGGTAGCGGCGGTCGACCGTGCGCGCCTGCGTTACCCGCTCGTGGTCGAGGGGCGGGTGGCCGAAGCGGGCGCCCACGTGCGAGAGGTCCACGCTGGCCAGCGGCCAGAGCGGGTAGCGTTCGGCGAGCAGCGCGAGCGCACGGGCCAGCTCGTCGAGCCCGGCCTTGCGTTCCGGATCGCCGCTGACGATCAGCGGGAGGACCGGCGGCGCGGCGTCGGTCCAGGCCGCCTTCATGAAGACGGCCGGAAACTCGATCGAGTGCTCCTCGCGAAAGGCAAGCGGGCTGTTGAAGAGCTCGAACGGCAGCAGCGCGTCCAGGGCCTGCAAGGCCTCCAGGTCGACCGGGAGCGGCCCGAGCGGGGTTTCCAGCGGCGTGCCCCAGGCAGCCGCGACCTCGGCGACGCCGCGGTGGGCGACGCCCAGGACGACGACCCGCTCCGGGGGCGGCGTGCGGCGCATGGCCTCGATCGCGACGCCGTAGAGCTCGGGAACCCGCGCCGGCTCCAGGTGGGGCATCAGCAGTCCTCCGGAGGCCGGCACGACCTCGCCCGTGTGGAACGCGCGCAGGGTTTCCACGTAGCGGCGAAACGCCTCCGGATCGCGGGGGTAGCTGCGGTCGGCCAGCGCCATGGGGCGGGGTTCGCGCAGATAGGCCCGCAGCCGCTCTTCGGCGAGTTCGCGGATCTGGGGGTCCTCGAGGAAGCGGGCCTTCTCCAGGGCCGTCAGCAGCTCTTCCAGCTTTTCCCGCGGCACGACCGAGCCGTGCTCGCGCAGCAGCAGCGCCTGGACGTCTTCGAGGCTGCGCGTACCGTCGAACAGGGTGGCGATGTAGTAGGCCTCGGGGCTGAGGATCAGCACCTGCTCCGACAGGCCCAGAGGGTCGGTGAGGGCGAGGCCCTCAGGCGTCTCCTGAACGTCCAGTTCCCGCAGCTTCGGTGGCATACCACCATTCTACGAAACGCACGGCTTCCTCCCGTTGCCGGACCGTACCCAGCCACTGGGCCTCGCGAAGCGCCTGGAGCGCCCGGCCCACCAGGGGGCCGGGCTCGAGACCCAACAGCGCCATGACCTCCTCGCCGTCGAGCAGGGGTTCGGGCTCGCCCTGCCGTACGGCTTCGCGGGCCTCCTCGAGCGCCCGGTAAAGGGGCTCGAGGCGCGCCTCCACGTCGCCGGAGCGCGGGCCGCGCGTGGCCGCCCGGTCGGCGATCTGCAGCATGACCAAATCGGGCAGCAGGCCGCGGTGGCGCAGCAGCCAGCGTCTCCGGGCGCGCGGCGTGGCGGGGGGGACCTGCATGTGCTGCCGGACGAGGCGGCGGACCGCGGTGACGACCGCACGGCCGTAGCGCAGCCGCCGCAGCAGCGTCGCCGTCAGCGCGGCGCCGTCCTCGTCGTGGTGGAAGAAACGGTAGTAGCCGCGTTCCGGGTCCCAGCGCCGTACCAGCGGCTTGGCCAGGTCGTGGAGCAGCGCGGCCCAGCGCAGCTCGCGTTCGGCCTCGGGGAACCGCCAGAGCAGCTGGTGCAGGGTCTCCAGCTCGTGGCGCAGGACGTCGAGGTGGTGGTAGCCCCGCTGCTCCACCCCGGCGCCGGTGACCCACTCGGGCAGGTAGACGTCGGCCAGCCCCCAGCGCCAGAGCAGCTGAAAACCCCAGGCGGCCCGGGGGTGCATCAGGATCCAGTCCAGCTCGTCGCGGGCACGCTCCCAGGCGGGCCGGCGCCCGAAGCGCTGCCGCCGGGCAAGCGACCGGATCCAGCCCAGCGTGCGCGCTTCGGGGCGGAGCGCGTGGGTCACCGCAAGGCGGGCGCCGCGCAGCGGACGGAGGGGGTCGGACCCGAGCACGGCGGCGGACGGCGTCCGCAGTATCCGTCGCGCCAGGTCGTAACGCGCGGTCGCGGGAGCCAGGACGGCACCGCGAGGGCTCGCGGCCAGGGCGTTGACGGTGAAATCGCGCCGCAGCAGGTCTTCGTCGAGTCGGTTCGGGGCGGGGGTGAAGTCGTAGCTCCGTTCGCCCGCCACCACCCGCCAGTGGTCGCGCCGGGCGTCGAGGCAGACGAGTGCGCCGCCGGTGCGCGCGGCGCAGGCCTGCGCCGCTTGGGCGGGGTCGGCGGCGGTGAAGTCGAAGTCCCGCGGCTCGAGCCCCCACCAGAGGTCGCGCACCGCCCCGCCCACGAGCCAGCCGCCTTCGGGCCAGCAGGGCAGTTCGGGCAGGCGCACGCGACCGATCACCCGGACCACGAGGGTAGTATAGTCCCGTGAAGGTCGTCGCCCTCACGGGCAACATCGGCAGCGGCAAGACCACGGTCGCGCGCGAGCTCGAGCGGCTGGGGGCGGAGGTGATCTACGCCGACGAGCTGGCGCGGCAGGCGCGCGCGGCGCTGGCACCGGAGATCTGCCGCGCCTTTCCCGACGCTTGCGTCGGCGGCCGTCCCGACGACCGCAGGTTGGCGCGGCGGGTCTTCGCGGATCCCGAGGCGCGCCGGCGCCTCGAGGGCATGATTCACCCCTGGGTCCGGCGGGCCGTTCTGGAGCGGCTCGAACGGCTGGCGCAAAGCGCCAATCCGCCCGAGCTGGTCGTGCTCGAGCTGCCGCTGCTCTTCGAGACCGGCTGGAACCCGGCGCGTGACGGCGTCCTCGTCGTCGCGGCGCCCGAGGCGTTGCGCGCGCGGCGCGTGGCCGAGCGTTCGGGCCTGTCGCTCGACGAGTTCCGCGCCCGCGACGCCGCGCAGCTTCCCCAGGAGGAGAAGGTGCGCCGGGCCGACTGGGTGATCGTCAACGACGGCGACCTCGACGCACTGCGCGCGCGGGTGCAGCGCTGGTATGCGGAGGTGGTGCGTGAAGCTTCAGCATGACGCCTTGGGGACCCTGGAGCTCCCCGACGAGCCCCGGCGGATCGTCAGCCTGGCGCCGAACGTCACCGAAGCGGTCTTCGCCTTGGGCGCGGGGGAGCGGCTGGTGGGGCGGAGCGCCTTCTGCTGGCGCCCGGCGGCGGCGGCAGGGCTACCGGTCGTGTCCAGCTACACGAAAATACGCTGGGATCTTCTTCACGAACTGCAACCCGACCTCGTCTTCACCACCACGGCGGTGCAACGGGAGGCGACGCGGGCGCTGCACGAGCGCGGCTTCGCCGTTTGGCCGGTGCCCCTGCCCAACAGCCCCTGGGGCATCCTCGAAAACCTGGCGACCCTGGGGGCGCTCCTCGGCCTCGTGGAGACCGCGGCCGAGGTGGCAGACGGACTGGCGGCGCGCTATAGCGCGCTCGCGGGCCGGCTGCGCGGGCTACGGGTCTACCTCGAGTACGACCTCGGGGGGCCGATCACGATCGGTCGGGCCGCCTTCATGAGCGCCGCATTGACCCACCTGGGCGCGGTCAACGTCTTCGGCGACCGCCCCGAGGCCTACTTCGAGCCCGATATCGACGTAGTGCTCGAACGCGCGCCCGACCTTCTCGTCTTCGAGCCCAAGCGCATCCGCAACCGCGAGGCACAACGGCGCGCGGTAGAGCAGAAGCTGGAGGCACGCGGCTGGCGCGGAAGGCCGGTGGTGGTGACCCGCGGCGACGAGCTCGCGCACTTCGGGCCGGGGTTCTTCGACTATCTGGAAACCTGGACGGAAGCGATGCTCAAAGCGGTCGAAGAGCCCGCCTAGGCGGGCTCGTTCTGGCGGAGAGGGCGGGATTCGAACCCGCGGTACGGTGACCCGTACACACGCTCTCCAGGCGTGCCCCTTCAGCCACTCGGGCACCTCTCCATGCCGACCTCAAGCGTAACAAACGCCGATGGGAGCGTCAAGCGTGCTAGACTTGGGGGCATGAAGTTGGTCTTCGTCGGCCTGGGCAAGATGGGCCGCAGCATCCTCGAAGGAGTCCTCGCCGCCGAATTTCTCAGCCCCGAGCAGATCGGGGTCATCGACCGGGGGCCGGAACGCACCCGCGAGCTCGCCGCCCTCTACGGCATCGCACCGCTGGAGTACGGCGACCTGGCCCGCGCTGAGCGCGTGCTGATCGCGGTGCAGCCCAAACAGTTCCCCGAGATCGCGGAGCGCATCGCGCACCCCCAGCTGGGGTACCTGAGCATCATGGCGGGGGTTTCCACCGCGGTGCTGGCGCGCCGCCTCGGCACCCGCCGCGTCGTGCGGGCCATGCCCAACCTGGCCGCCACCATCCGCAAGAGCACCACCGCGCTGACCGCGCCCAAGGAGGCCCAGGAGGTCGGTGACCTGGAGTTCGCGGTCCGCCTTTTCAAGACCGTGGGCGACGCCTACACCCTACCCGAAAGGCTCTTCGACGCCTTCACCGGTATGGCCGCCTCCGCGCCCGCCTACCTGGCCATCGTCGCCGAGGCCCTCGCCGACGGAGGCGTCAAGATGGGCATCCCCCGCAGCGAGGCGCTCTCCTTCGCCGCGGACGTGCTGGTGGCCACCGGCGAGCTGATGCGGATCAAGCACCCCGCGGTCATCAAAGACGAGGTGGCCAGCCCCGGGGGCACCACGATCCACGGCGTCGCGGCTCTGGAGGAAGGGCGGGTGCGGCACGCCCTCGTGCGCGCGGTCGAGGCCGCAACGCGCCGCGGCCATGAGCTGGGGGAGGAAGAATGAAGCGCCGGGCCGTGTTCGGGCTGCTCGCGCTGCTGGCCTACGCCTTTGCGGCAGCGCCCAACTACTACCCCCACAAGGTGGGCATGCGCTGGCTCTACACCTCGGGGGAGACCCAGGAGCTCACCGAGACCCGCCAGGTTTCCGGCCAGGAGGTCTGGGTGCTCACCCACAGCTACGGCGGAGCGGTACGCTACACCGACTTTTTGCGCTTCGACGAGGAGGGGGTGTGGCTCCTGGGGGTGGACTTCGGTTCCGGCGTGCAGGCCTACGACCCCGCCATCCAGCTCTACCCTCCGGCTCCGCTGCGCGTAGGGCTCGCCTGGAGCAGCCGGGTGACCTTCCGTGGCTCGACCCTCGTCGTCGTCAACAAGGTGCTGCGGATCGAAGGGGTCGAGGTGCCCGCGGGTCGTTACAACGCCTTCGTGATCCGCTCGTCGATGACCGCCGAGGGCGGCGGGGCGAACGTCGTCGACATGTACTTCGTTCCCGGAATCGGCATCGTCCGCTACGCCACCCAGGACGGCGGACAGATCGACCTGCAGGACTTCAAGCCTTAAGGCGCAGGGCGTAGCGGAGGATCTGCAGGTACATCCGCAGCCGGTGCGCCAAACCGGCGAGCAGCCCCCGTTTCTCCTCCTTGAGCCTCTGGCCGACGCCCTCGAGGGGGAGGTAGCGCACCCGCCAGCCCTGGCTGCGGGCGTAGCGGGTCAGCTTCAGCTCCACGTCGTAACGGGCTTGCGCGAGGCCCGGAAGTTCGCGCAGGCGGTCGCGCGCCAGGGCACGCTGGCCGGAGAGCTGGGGGGTGATGCGGTTGCCGATGTCGCTCAACCAGCGCCCCCCGCGAAAGACCCCCACGGTCATCTCGGCTTCCCCCGCGAGCAGCGGGTCGAGGAGGACGCGCAGGTGTTCCGGCTTGAGGCCCGTCAGGTCGGCGTCCAGCAGCACGACGTAGGGGGTGGCGACCTCGGCCAACCCCGCAGCGTAAGCAGCGCCCTTGCCGCGGTTGGCCGGCAGGCGCACCACCTTGGCCCCTGCGGCGGCGGCGCGCTCGGCGGTGCGGTCGCTGGAGCCGTCGTCCACCACGACGACCGGGAAGCCCGCCGGCTTGACCGCCTCGACGACCTGGGCGATCGTCGCCTCTTCGTTGTAGGCGGGGATCAGGACGGTCGCCAGCGGTTCGGACACGGCTAACTCCCGAAGAGGCGCTGCACGTCCTGGAAGGTGACGAGCACCATGAGCAGGATCAGGAAGACGAAGCCGATGAAGTTGATCAAAGCCTCGTGCTCGGGGCGGATACGCCCGCCGGAAACGGCGTTGAGGAAGACGAGCAAGAGCCGCCCGCCGTCGAGGCCGGGGATGGGCAGCAGGTTGAAGACCGCGAGGGAAAGGTTGATGAGGGCGGCCAGCTGGACGACCGCCATCAGGCCGGCGCGGGCGGCTTCGCCGGCGAGGTTGACGATGCCGACCGGACCCACCAGCTCGTTGCTGGGGCTGCCCACGAGCAGCCCCGCGAGGCCGCGGGAAAAGCTGCGCAGCATCTCCGGCAGAAAGCGCAGCGAGGTGTCCACCGCGGTCGCGAAGGCGCGCACGAACCCGGGTCGTTCGTAGACCACCTCGGGGCCGTAGCGCACCCCCAGCTTGTCGCGCGTGCCGTCCCAGACGAAGCGGATCTCGATCGTTTTTCCCTGCCGCTCGACGGTCAGGGTGTGGGGCCCGGTCCGGCTCTTGACCTCGTTCAGGTCGGTGTAGTGCTGCAGCGGCTGGCCGTCGATGGCCACGATCAGGTCGCCCGGCCTCAGGCCGATCTCCTGGGCGAGGCTGCCTTCGACGACCGAGATCACCTGGGCGTGGGTCTCCACCGGTTTGGGGATGCCCTGGGCGGTGTAGACCCAGGCCATCAGGAACCAGGCGAGGAGGAGGTTCATGATCACGCCGCCCACCAGGATCAGCACCTTGCCCGGCAGGGCGAGGCCCGCGAAGCCGTGGTGGGGCGGGATGGGTTTTCCCTCCGGGGTGAAGTCGGGGGCCATGCCTTCGATCTCGGCGTAGCCGCCCAGCGGGATAAGCGAAAGCCGCCACTCGGTGCCGGCCCAGCGCATGCGCAGCAGCGGCGGCCCGAAGCCGATGGAGAATGCTGGCACGCGCACGCCCTGGACGCGGGCGGCCAGATAGTGCCCCAGCTCGTGGATGAAGATCGAAACCCCAAGGATGAGGATCAGGACGATGGCCGTGTTCAAAGCTGCTCCTCCGCCTCCGCGCGCGCCCAGGCGTCGGCCGCGTAGAGGTTCTCCCAGGTTAACGGGTCGGGCGGGGTTTTGCCTAGCACGGTTTCGACGACCCGGGCGATACCGGTGAAGCCGAGCCGGCCCGACAGGAAGGCGGCGACGGCGACCTCGTTGGCGGCGTTGAGCACCGTGGGGGCCAGCCCGCCCTGAGCGCCGGCGCGGTAGGCCAGCTCGAGGGCGGGGAAGCGCTCCAGATCCGGGGGCTCGAAGTCGAGCCGCGGCGGCAGCGGTTCGGCGGCCAGGGGGGTGGGGGCGCGCTCGGGGTAGGTGAGGGCGTACTGGATGGCCAGGCGCATGTCGGTCGGGCCCAGGACCGCCTTGAGCTGGCCGTCGACGAAACGAACCAGTGAGTGAACGTAGGACTGGGGGTGGACGACGACCTTGATGCGGTCCAGCCCCACCCCGAAGAGGGCGTGCGCTTCCAGCACCTCGAGGCCCTTGTTCATCAGCGTGGCCGAGTCGATGGTGACCTTGGGGCCCATCGACCAGCGCGGGTGCCGCAGGGCCGCTTCGGGGGTGACGCCGCTCAGGTCCTCCGGCCCTTTACGGAACGGCCCGCCTGATGCCGTGAGGATCAGCTCGGCCACGTCCTCGGGACGTTCGCCCGCGAGGGCCTGGAAGAGCGCGGAATGCTCGGAGTCGACCGGGACGAAGCGGGCGCCGTAGCGGCGGGCCTCGGCCTGCAGCAGGGGGCCGGCCGCGACCATGCTCTCCTTGTTGGCCAGGGCCACGCGGCGCCCGGCGCGCACGGCGGCGCGCACGGGCTCGAGCCCGGCGAGCCCGGGGATGGCGGCGACGACGATGTCGGCGTCCCACGCCGCGACCTCGGCCGCCGAGGCGGCGGTGCGCACCCCGGGGGGCAGCTCGGGCGTTCCGGCGGCGGCGTAGACGACCTCGGGGCGGAAGGTCCGTACCTGCTCGGCCAGCCGCGCGCGGTTCTGGCCCGCGGCCAGCCCGACGACCCGCCAGCCGCGCCAGCGGACCACGTCCAGGGTCTGGGTGCCGATGGACCCGGTGGAACCGAGAACGACGACGCGCAGAGGTTCGCTCATGTAAAGATCACCAGCAGATAGTACGTGAGGGGGACGCTGAAGATCAAGCTGTCCAGGCGGTCGAGCAGCCCCCCGTGCCCGGGGAGGAACTGGCCCGAGTCCTTGACGCCGGTGTAGCGCTTGAGCATCGATTCGGTGAGGTCGCCCAGCTGGGCGGCGAAGCTGAGCAGCACCGCGAAGACCAGAAGTTCGCCACGCCCGAAGGGGAAGGCGCCCTGGATGAGCCAGGTGTAGGTGAACAGCGCCAGGAAGGCGGCCACCAGGCCGCCGATGAAACCCTCCACCGTCTTGTTGGGGCTGACGGTCGGCGCCAGCTTGGTGCGCCCGATCGTGCGTCCCACGAAGTAGGCGCCCACGTCGGTGGCGAAGGTGGCGACGAGCGGGAGCGAGAGGGTGACCAGACCCAGGGTGGCGTCGGGGGAGTAGCGAAGCAGCAGGAAGTAGCCCAGGGTCCAGGGCAGGTAGAGCAGGGCCAGGACGCTGAACGCCAGGCGGGGGATGTTGGCCCCGGCGAACAGCTCGTAGATGAAGGCCGAGAAGAGGACGAGGCCGAGGGCGACCTCGCGCCAGGGGACGCCCGGGTTCTGTTCGTAGAGCGCCGGCAGCGAGGCGGTGAGCAGCAGCAGGCCGCCGAGGCGCAGCACCCAGAGGTTCAGCCGCACCGATTTGCGCGCGAACATCTGGGCGAGCTCGCCGGTGCCGATCCAGAGGGCGAGCACGAGCGCAGGGCCGAGCAACGGCAGCCCGACCCAGAGAATGAGGAAGAGCACCACCAGCGCGATCGCGCCGGAGAGGGTCCTATCCTTGAGGGACTCCGCCGAAGCGTCGCCTGCGGGTTTGGTAGGCTCGGATGGCGTGGGCAAACTCCTCCTTCGTAAAGTCGGGCCAGAGCGTCTCGGTGACCCAGATCTCGCTGTAAGCGCTCTGCCAGAGGAAAAAGTTCGAGAGGCGCATCTCGCCGCTGGTGCGGATGATCAGGTCCGGGTCCGGCATCTCCGGCAGGTAGAAGGCCGAGCGCAGACTGGCCTCGGTGATCGGTTCCCCCAGGGCGGCCAGCTGCGCGGCGGCGCGGACGATCTCCTGGCGGCCGCCGTAGTTGAGGGCCCCGACGAGGTGCAGGCGGTCGGCGTTCGCGGAGGCGCGCTCGGCGGCTTCGATGGCCTCGCGCAGGCTGTCGGGCAGGTGGAGGCGGTCGCCGATGATGTGAATGCGCACCCCGCGCTCCACGAGCTCGGGGGTTTCCTCGCGCAGCACGCTCTCGAAGAGTTCGAAGAGCGCCCGGACCTCGCTCGAGGGACGCCGCCAGTTCTCCGTGGAGAAGGCGAAGAGGGTCAACCACTCGACGCCGGCCTCGAGCGCGCCGCTCACGGCCTCACGGATGGCGCCGTGGCCCGCCAGGTGGCCGCGGTAGCGGGGGAGGCCGCGGGCCTCGGCCCAGCGGCCGTTCCCGTCCATGATGATGGCCACGTGGCGGGGGAGGCTCATTCGCTGAGGATTTCCTTTTCCTTGGCCTCCAGCTCGGCGTTGATCTTCTCGATGAACTCGTCGGTGAGTTCCTGGACCTCCTTCTCGGCGCGCTTGACGTCGTCCTCGGGGAGGTGCTCTTCTTCGCTCAGCTTCTTGATGCGGTGCAGCGCGTCACGCCGGATGTTGCGCACGGCCACGCGCGCCTCCTCGGCGTAGTTGTGCGCGGCCTTGACGATCTCCTTGCGGCGTTCCGCGGTGAGCGCGGGGATGTTGATGAAGAGGGTGTCGCCCTGGTTGTTGGGGTTGAGGCCAAGGTCGGAGTCACGGATGGCCTTTTCGATCAGGGGCAGCGCGTTCTGGTCCCAGGCCTGCACGACCAGCGTGCGCGCGTCGGGCGCCGAGATGCTGGCCAGCTGGTTGAGCGGCATCATGGAGCCGTAGTAGTCCACCTTGATGTGCTCCAAAAGCGCCGGGTTGGCGCGGCCGGTGCGCAGCGTCGCCAGGTTGGACTCGAAGACCTCGAGCGTCTTCTGCATGTGTTCGCGGGTTTCCTTGAACAGCGGTTTGAACATGCGCCACCTCCGGTTCCTATTCGTGAATTATAGTCCCGATGCGTTCCCCTTGAATGATACCGACGAGGGCCCCCGGCTGGAAGATGTCGAAGACGACGATGGGCAGCTTGCCCTCCATGCACAGGCTCACCGCGGTCGCATCCATGACCTGCAGCCCCTTGGCGAGCAGGTCCAGGTAGCTGAGCTCGTCGAACTTGCGGGCGCCCGGGTTCTTGCGGGGGTCGTCGTCGTAGACGCCGTCGACCTTGTTCTTGGCCATCAGCACCGCGTCGGCGCCGATCTCGAGCCCCCGCAGGGCGGCGGCGGTGTCGGTGGAGAAGAAGGGGTTGCCGGTGCCGCCGCCGAAGATGACGACCCGCCCCTTCTCCAGGTGGCGCAGCGCCCGCCGGCGGATGTAGGGCTCGGCGACCTCGGTGATCGTCAGGGCCGTCTGCACGCGGGTCTCCAGACCCTCGCGCTCGAGTGCGTCTTGCAGGGCCAGGGCGTTCATGACCGTGGCCAGCATCCCGATGTAGTCGGCCGTGGCCCGGTCCATGCCCATCCCCTGACGGGTGCCGCGCCAAAGATTGCCGGCGCCGACGACGATCCCCATCTCCACGCCGGTGGCGTGGGCGCGGGCGATCTCCGCGGCGAGGCTCTGGGTGGCCTCGGCCGAGTAGCCGCGTCCGTCGTCGGCGGCCAGGAACTCACCCGAAAGCTTGAGCAGTACGCGATGGTATTTCAACGTGCCCTCCATTTCCGAGCATACCGGATGGCAGCAAGGCGCCCCCGCGAACTTCGCGGGGGCGCAGGTCTCGGGCCGCTCAGGCCCCGAGCTCGAAGCGGCAGAAGCGGCGCACCTTGATGTTCTCGCCGATCTTGCCGATGGCCTGCTGGATCAGCTCGCCCACGGTGATCTTGTCGTCCTTGACGAAGGGCTGCTCCAGGAGGACGACCTCCTGCAGGTACTTCTTGATGCGCCCCTCGGCGATCTTCTCGGCGATGTTCTCGGGCTTGCCCTCGTTGATCGCGGCGGTGCGGTAGATCTCCTTCTCCTTTTCCAGCTCCTCGGCCGGCACCTCGTCGACGCTCACGTACTTGGGTGCGGCCATGGCGATGTGCATGGCGATGTCCTTGCCCAGCTGCTGGAAGTCGTCGGTGCGGGCCACGAAGTCGGTCTCGCAGTTGAGCTCGAGCAGCACGCCGACGCGTTTGTTGTGGTGGATGTAGTCGGTGACGATGCCCTCGCTGGCCTCACGGTCGGCCTTCTTGGCCGCCTTGACCGCGCCCTTCTCGCGCAGGATCTGGATCGCCTTGTCGGCGTCCCAGCCGGCCTCTTCCAGCGCCTTCTTGACGTCCATCATGCCCGCGCCGGTGGCGGCGCGCAGCTTCTTGATCAGTTCGAGCTGGCTCATTCCTTGGCCTCCTCGGTTTCGGTCTCGCCGGCTGCGGCCGCCTCGGCCTCCGCAGCCTCGGCCTCCGTGGTTTCCTCGCCGCCGCCGCGGGCCTCGATGACCACGTCGGTAAGGCGGCTGGTGACGAGCTGGATCGAGCGGATGGCGTCGTCGTTGCCGGGGATGATGTGGTCGATCAGGTCGGGGTCGCTGTCGGTGTCGGCCAGCGCCACGATGGGGATGCCCAGCTTGCGCGCCTCGGCCACCGCGATGGCCTCCTTGGTGGGGTCGACGACGAAGAGGGCGTCGGGGAGGCGGCTGAGCCGGCGGAAGCCGCCCAGGTACTTGCGCAGGCGGTCGAGCTCGTGCTGCAGGCGCACCTGCTCCTTCTTGGGACGCTCGTTGATGTCTTCGGAGTCGAAGAGCTGCTCGAGCTCCTCCAGCCGCTTCACCCGGGCGCTGATCGTCTTGAAGTTCGTCAGCATCCCGCCCAGCCAGCGCTGGTTGACATAGGGCATGCCTACGCGGTCGGCCTCGATCTGCACGATCTCCTGCGCCTGCTTCTTGGTGCCCACGTACAGGATCACGCCGCCGCGCGCGGCCAGGTCCTCCACGTAGCCGCAGGCCGCCTGCATCTGCACGAGCGTCTTCTGCAGGTCGATGATGAAGATGCCGTTGCGCTCCGCGTAGATGAAGCGCTTCATCTTGGGGTTCCAGCGCTTGGTCTCGTGACCAAAGTGAACCCCGGCTTCCAACAGTTCCTTGATGCTGATGTTACAGGCCATCGTGCTCCTCTTCCGGAGGGCGTTGAGGTGGGCGTTGGGCTTGGTTCGCGGGGCCTTTGGGGAGCGGACGCCCTCCTGCCGCCGCCGCGCCCGCGAACACGCCTCAACGATTATAGACGCTGACCCGCCGATTGGGAAGTCCGCGGCGCCGCGGGTTTGACGGGGCCCATCCCGACCTCTAGAATGCGTGCGGAGCCCCGTGGGGCCGTAGCTCAGAGGGAGAGCACCTGCCTTGCAAGCAGGGGGTCAGCGGTTCGAATCCGCTCGGCTCCACCAGAGAACGGCCGGGAGACCGGCCGTCGCCTTTTCTGAAAGCCTTGTTAGGACAAATAGACCTACCCCCGGGGGGCATGTTTGGTAGGCTAAGGTAACCGCCTACGAGCGCCACAATCCGGTACACGCTTCCACGTCTTTCCGCTCCATGGCGGTCGAAAGGAGGCGAGAGCGTGCTTACCCGACGCGATTTCTTCAAGGTCGGCGGCGCCGCCAGCGGCGTTTTCTTCCTGCGGGGCCGCGCCCAGCCGTCGGGGCAGAAACGGCTGCACAAACCCGTTGGCGAGCACCCCGTCATCTGCCCCTACTGCGCGACCGGCTGCGGCATGATCGCCGCAGCGCAGGGGGGGCGGCTGGTCAACCTGGAGGGCGACCCCGACCACCCCATCAACCGCGGGCAGCTCTGCAGCAAGGGCGAGGCGGCGCGCGGCTTCGTCGAGAGCCCCTACCGCATGACCAAGACCCTCTACCGGGCCCCGGGCTCCGACACCTGGGAGGAGAAGCCCATCGACTGGATGATCCAGCAGATCGCCCGCCGCATCAAGGAGACCCGCGACAAGTACTGGATCCAGCAGGACGACGACGGCTACGTGGTCAACCGCACCGAGGCCGTGGCCTTCCTGGGCGGCAGCTCCAACGGCAACGAAGAGTGCTACATGTTCATCAAGTTCGCCCGCGCCCTCGGTCTCAACTACATCGAGCACCAGGCGCGTATCTGCCACTCCTCGACGGTGCCGGCGCTCGGGGAAAGCTTCGGGCGCGGGGCGATGACCAACCACCCCATCGACTTCAAGAACGCCGACGTCATCCTCATCGAGGGGGGCAACCCCGCCGAGCAGCACCCGCTCACCTTCAAGTGGATCATGGAGGCGAAGGACCGCGGGGCCAAGGTCATCGTCGTGGACCCGCGCTTCAACCGCAGCGCCGCCCGGGCCGACGTCTTCGCCCAGATCCGGGTGGGGACCGACATCGCCTTCATGGGAGGGTTGATCCACCACATCCTCGAGAACAAGCTCTACGACGAGTACTACGTCAAAAACTACACCAACGCGACGCTGCTGGTGAACCCCGAGTTCAAGACCGCGACCGACCTCGACGGCCTCTTCAGCGGCTACAACCCCACGCCCGACAACCCCAACGAGAAGGGGGTCTACGACCGCAGCACCTGGACCTATCAGATCGGGGAAGACGGTTACGCCAAGCGTGACCCGACGATGACCGACCCCAACTCGGTCTTCCAGCTGCTCAAGAAGCAGTACAGCCGCTACACGCTGCCGATGGTCAGCAAGATCACCGGCATTCCCGAGGCCAAGCTGAAGCAGATCTACGACCTCTTCGGCTCCACCGGGCAGGTCGACCGGGTCGGCACGATCACCTACGCCATGGGGGCCACCCAGCACTCCTACGGCACCCAGCACATCCGCGCCTACGCCATCGTCCAGCTGCTGCTGGGCAACATCGGGCGCGCCGGCGGCGGGGTGAACGCGCTGCGCGGCCACTCGAACGTGCAGGGGTCCACCGACCACGCGCTGCTCTACCACATCCTGCCGGGGTACATGCCGGTGCCCGACCGTAAGTTCCCCACCCTCAAGAGCTACCTCGAGGCCAAGACCCCGAAGCGGCTTCTGCCCAACGCCCCCAACTGGTGGGAGAACCTGCCCAAGTACTTCATCAGCCAGCTCAAGGCCTGGTGGCCGAAGATCGACCCGGAGATCAGCTACCTCTACCTGGCCAAGCTGGGCCCCCACGTCGGCGGCAAACCCGACGCCTCCAGCGACTACTCCCACCACGCCCTGCTGCACGCGGCCCTCTCGGGCGTGCTCAAGGGCCTGATCGCGGTGGGTCAGAACCCGGCGATGAGCGCGGCCAACGTCAACATGGCCCGCAAGGCGCTCGACAGCCTCGACTGGCTCGTCGTCCTCGACCCCTTCGAGACCGAGACGGCGGCCCACTGGAAGCGCCCCGGCGTGGATCCGAAGAGCATCAAGACCGAGGTCTTCTTCATCCCGACCCCGGTCTGGGTCGAGAAGACCGGCTCGATCACCAACACCGGCCTCTGGGCGCAGTGGTACGAGAAGGCGGCGGAGGCCCCCGAAGGTACGGTCGACGAGATGTACTTCTTCACCAAGCTGGTGGAGGAGCTCAAGAAGCTGTACGCCGAGGGCGGTGCCTTCCCCGACCCCATCGTCAACCTTTCCTGGCCGGAGTGGTCCGAGGAACAGTCCGTTCACTGGGCCAAGGAGATCAACGGCTTCGACCTCACGACCGGCGAGCAGGTGGCCAGCTTCACCAAGCTGCGCGACGACGGCACCACCGCCTCGGGCAACTGGCTCTACGCCGGCTCCTGGACCGAGAAGGGCAACATGATGGCGCGGCGCGACTCGAAGACCGACCACCCGGCGGGCATCGGCATCTACCCGAACTGGGCCTGGTGCTGGCCGGTCAACCGGCGCATCCGCTACAACCGCGCCTCGGTCTGGTTCGACACCGGTCAGCCGCGCGACGAGAAGCGCTGGGTCATCCGCTGGAACGACACCGCCGGCAAGTGGGAGGGCGACGTCCCCGACGGCGGCTGGAAGCCGGGCACGGTGCTGCCCTTCATCATGAAGTCCGACGGGCTGGGGCACCTCTTCGCCCTCAGCCTCAAGGACGGTCCCTTCCCCGAGCACTACGAGCCCTGGGAGTCGGCGGTGCTCAACCCCTTCGGCCAGCAGAACGACCCGGTCTGCAAGGTCTGGCACTTCAAGGACCTGGACGTCTACGGCGATCCGAAGGACTACCCGATTATCGCCACCACCTACCGCCTGACCGAGCACTGGCACACCGGGATGATGAGCCGCAACGTGCCCTGGCTGCTCGAGCTGCAGCCTGACCCCTTCGTCGAGATCGGCACCGACCTGGCGGGCGAGCTGGGCATTAAGAACGGCGAGTGGGTGCTGGTGGAGTCGGCGCGCGGGGCGGTCGAGGCGGTGGCCATCGTGACGCCGCGCATCCAGCCGCTCAAGATCGAAGACGAGAACGGCGCGCGCGTGGTCAACCAGGTGGGGATTCCCTGGCACTGGGGCTACATGGGCGGCGGGGCCCGTCCCGAATCGGCCGGAAACGCCCTCACGCCCAGCGTGCACGACCCCAACTGCTTCATCCCCGAGACCAAGGCGATGCTGGTGCGGCTGAAGAAGCTCGCCAAGCCGCCCAAGAAGATCGACCTGAACGCCCGGATCTAGGAAGGAGGCTGGGATGCCGAAACCCAACGATTACGCGATTCTGTTCGACGCCTCCCACTGTACGGGTTGCCGGGCCTGCCAGGTCGCCTGCAAGCAGTGGAACGACCTGCCCGGGGAGGCGACGGTCAACACCGGCAGCTACGAGAACCCGCCCTCGCTCTCGTCGATGACCTGGCTGCGCATCAAGTACACCGAGGGCGTCGACCGCGGCGAGGTCTTCTGGGACTTCACCCGCGATTCCTGCATGCACTGCAGCAGCGCGGCCTGCGTGGAGGCCTGCCCCACGGGGGCGGTGAACTACCGCGAGGGCGGTGTGGTGACCGTGGACCAGGACTGGTGCATCGGCTGCCGCAACTGCGTCCAGGCCTGCCCTTACGACGCCATCCACTTCGACGAGGAAAAGGGCGTGGTGGACAAGTGCACGCTCTGTTACGACCGCGTCAGCAACGGGCTCGAGCCCGCCTGCGTGAAGGCCTGCCCCACAGGCGCCCTGCACTCCGGCCGCTTCGCCGACATGAAGGCGCTGGCCGAACAGCGCCTGGCCGCGCTCAAGGGCGCGGGATACGACCAGGCCAGGATTTACGGCCTCGCCGAGATGGGCGGCACCCACGTGCTCTACGTGCTGCTCAAGCACCCCAGCGCCTACGGGCTCCCCGTTGGGCCGGTGACCGAGAAGCGCAAGGTGGCCAGCGGCTGGCTCTCGGCCGGCATCGCGGCCGCGGTTCTTGGCTTCGCCGGTGCGCGCTGGATAGCCGAGCACCGTGAGGAAGTGGGAGGTGAACGGTGATGACCGGCGAATGGGGCATCTACATCGTCCTGTACTTCTGGCTCGCGGCGATGGGAGGCGGAGCCTTCCTGATCGCCCTGGGTCTGCGCGACGAACGCGCCCGGCGCTCCGGCGCCTTCCTCGCCTTCATCGGGATCGTGATCGGGGCGCTGCTGCTCATCGTCGACCTCGGCCAGCCGACGCGCTTCTGGCATCTGCTCGTGGGCTTCCACCCCGTTTCGGTGATGTGGCTGGGCTCGGCGGTGCTGGCCCTCTCGGGGTTGGGCCTCTTCCTGTTGCTGGTCATGCGCGAGTGGCCCGGGTGGCTCGTCTGGGTGACGGCCATCCTGGTGCTGCTCGTGGTGGGCTACACCGGCGTCTTGCTGATGGCCACGGCCCGCCCCTTCTGGAGCGGAAGCCCGCTGATGCCCTGGATCTTCCTGGCCTCGGCCTACACCACCGGGGCGGCGCTCTTGGTGCTGCTGGGCAACCGCGAGCCGGGTCTGCACCGGATCTCCTTCAACTTTGCGCTGATCGAGATCGTCCTCGTCGCCGCGCACCTGATCTGGACCTATCCGCTGGCGAAGAACGCCGTGCAGGCCGCCCTGACCGGCGATCTCGCCTGGGCCTTCTGGGGCTTCGTGGTGCTGGGGGTCGCGCTGCCGCTCTACATGGAGGCGCAGCGCCGGGCCGCTTCGCTGGCCGCGCTGCTGGTGCTGGCGGGCGGTTTCCTGCTGCGCTACTTCATCGTCTACGCCGGACAGACGGGCGTGCTGCGCTTCTGAGCTAAGCTGAGGAGGAACGTGAACCTTTTTGATCTGGAACCGCTGTTTCGCAGCCTCGATGCCCTCCCGGCCGCCGACGGGGCGGCCGGGGGGTACCCCGGCTTCGCCGCGCGTTTTCGTGAGGTGCTGGACGTGATCGCCCGGGAACAGCCCGACTGGGCGGAGCGGGCCCGGTCCTACCGGGACCTGGACAGGCCGCGGCTCGAACAACTGCGCGCGGCGATCCAGGGTGGCGGGCTGGAGGGGCCGGACGACCCCTTGCTCGAGTTCGCGCTGCTGCAGACGCTCCGCCGCTACCACCGGGCCCCCGACGCCCCGCCGCTGGACGAGGGGCCCGACGACGCCACCTGCCCTACCTGCGGTTCTGAGGCCGACGTGGCCTACCTGGACGAAAAGGGCTTCCGCTACGCGGTCTGCCGGCTCTGCGACCGCCGCTGGCCGGTGCCCCGGGTGCGCTGCCTCTACTGCGGCGAGGAAGAGGCCAAGAAGCTCGAGTACTACCCCTACGAGGAGGGCTACCGGCTCTACCGTTGCAAGAGCTGCGGGCGCACCCTGCCGGCCGTCGATCTGCGCGAGGCGGGAAGGCTGGACCTGCCGCGGCTGCGCGCGGCGGCGGTGGAGATGCAGTTTCTCTACGAGGCCGGGGCGGTGGAGGAGTGATGTACCGCTACGAGAAAGGTCGTTTCCAACCGGCGCGTTTCGAGGCACCGCGCGAGGTCGAGCTGACCCTGGTTGTCAACGGGCGCCCGGCCCTGCGGCTGGCCCACTCGCCCGGGGAGGAGGTCGAGCTGGGCCTCGGCTTCCTCTGGCTGGGCGGCGTTTTCGACACCCTGGAGCAGGTGCGCTGGTTCCGCCGTGCCGAGGGCGTGCTCGAGTTCGAAGTGGCGGGCCGCGCCGGTCCCGGGGTCCCCCTGCGCACCAGCAGCTGCGGTATGGGGATCGTCTACGGCCAGCGGAACGTGCGCGAGCTGCCCTTCGCGGCCCTGGACCCCGAGCTGCCCATCCGCATGCACGCGATGTTGCGCGAGCGCGCGGTGGAGTACCGGCGCACCCGGGGGATCCACGGTGCGGCGCTGTTTACCGTCGAGGGGCGCTTGCTGCACCTCTCCGAAGACATCGGCCGCCACAACGCCGTGGACAAGATCGCGGGGCGGATGCTGCTCGAAGGCTGGTCCCCGCCCTTCGCGCTCGCCGTCAGCGGCCGGGTCTCGGCCGAGATGGCGCTGAAGGCGGCGGCCATGGGGGCGGTCCTTCTCACCAGCCGCACCGGGGCGACCCGGACCGGGCTCGAGTCCGCCGAACGCCACAACCTGACCGTCTGCACCTACGTGCGTCCGCTCGGTTACCGGCTCAACACCTCACCCGGGCGGCTGCTCGTCCGCGCTGCCGACGAGGTCTTCGAGGCGGTTCGCGTTCAGGAAGAGCCCGGCGCCGAAACGGGGGGCTAGCTCGCTCCAGGGTACGATGCGGGCCCGCGCCGTTTCGACGAGGTGCTTCAGGAAGAGGTCGCCGCGCGCGATCTGTTCGCGCGCCACCGGTTCGAGGTCCTTGCGGTAGAACGCCGCCAGGGGCTCGATCCAGCCCGTCGGCCCTTCGGCGACCACCGCCAGCGCCTCGGTCGTGCGGGTTTGCGCAAACATGTAGGCCCAGTAGGCGGGTGTGAGCCGGGGCAGATCGCAGGCGGCGACGGCGACCCAGTCGTGACGTGCGTGCACCAGTGCGCTGTGCAGCCCGCTCAGGGAATCGGCGCCCGGAACCACGTCGCCGAAGACGGGCACCCCGAACTCGGGGTAGGGACGCCCGGCCACGATGAACCGCTCATCGGCTTCGCGCAAACTCTCCAGCACGTACGCCGCAAGGGGGCGTCCGCGCCACACGTACCGCGCCTTGTCCTGTCCGAAACGCTTGGATCGGCCCCCGGCCAGCACCGCGCCGCTGAATTCCATGCCCTTAGCCTAACGCCTTGACCGGCGCGCCGGCGGGTCGGTAAGGTAGGGGCAAGATGCGGATCCGGACGCCCCGAAGCTACAAGATCCGTCACCAGCGCTTCTGGTGAAGCCGCATCCCCTTTCTTTTCCCGCCCACAACCCAAGCCCCAGACTGCACTGGAGGAACGCAAGCATGCATCTCCCCGAGTACCCCTTACCGGACGAGCGCGGACGGTTCGGCCCCTACGGCGGCCGCTACGTCCCCGAGACGCTGATGCCGGCGCTGGAAGAGCTGGAGGCCGCCTACCGCCGGCTGCGCCGCGACCCCGACTTCCTGGCCGAGCTGGACGACCACCTGCGCCACTACGCCGGCCGGCCCAGCCCCCTCTACTTCGCCCGCAACCTGACCGAGGCCTGGGGCGGGGCCCGGGTCTACCTCAAGCGCGAGGACCTCAACCACACGGGCGCGCACAAGATCAACAACACCCTGGGCCAGGCCCTGATCGCCAAGCGGATGGGCAAGCGCCGCGTCATCGCCGAGACCGGCGCGGGCCAGCACGGCGTCAGCGTGGCCACGGTAGCGGCGCTGTTCGGGCTGGAGGCGGTGATCTACATGGGCGCGGAGGACGTGCGGCGGCAGGAGCTGAACGTCTTCCGCATGGAGCTGCTGGGGGCCGAGGTGCGCACCGTGACCAGCGGAACCCAGACGCTCAAGGACGCGACCAACGAAGCCATCCGCGACTGGGTCACCAACGTGGAGACGACCTTCTACATCCTCGGCTCCGTGGTGGGGCCCCACCCGTACCCGATGCTGGTGCGCGACCTGCAAAGCGTCATCGGTCTCGAGATCGCCCGGCAGCTCGAGGAGGCCGAGGGGCGGCGCACCCCGGATGCCATCGTCGCCGCCGTGGGCGGGGGCTCGAACGCCATCGGCGCCTTCGCGCCCTTCGCCTACCTGCCCGCGGATAAGCGCCCGCGGCTGGTCGGCGCCGAGGCGGCGGGGGAGGGGCTCGAGAGCGGCCGTCACGCGGCCAGCATCGGCGCAGGCAAGCGGGGCGTGCTGCACGGCTCCTACATGTACCTGCTCCACGACGAGGACGGCCAGATCCTGCCGGCCCACTCGGTATCCGCGGGCCTCGACTACCCGGGGGTGGGCCCCGAGCACAGCCACTACGCCGACGCCGGCGTGGCCGAGTACGTCTCCGTCAGCGACGACGAGGCGCTCGCCGCCTTCCAGCTGCTCAGCCGCGCCGAGGGCATCCTCCCCGCGCTCGAGTCGGCCCACGCGGTGGCCTACGCCGCCCGCCTGGCGCCGCAGATGGCGCGGGACGAGGTCCTCGTCATCAACCTCTCGGGCAGGGGAGACAAGGACGTGACCGAAGTCATGCGTCTCTTGGGAAAGGAGTCGCGATGAGCCGGATCCACGCCGCCTTCCAGCGGGCCAGGGAGGAGGGACGGGCCGCCGTCGTCCCCTACCTGACCGCGGGCTACCCCGGCCCCGAAGCCTACCTGGACACGGCGACCCGACTTCTCGAGTTCGCCGACCTGATGGAGATCGGCCTGCCGTACTCGGACCCCCTGGGCGACGGCCCGACGATCCAGCGCTCGGGCGAGGCCGCGCTGCGCGCCGGGGTGCGAACCGCCGACGTGGTCGAGCTGGTGGCCGCGCTGCGGCGGCGCACCGACAAACCCCTGTTGCTGATGACCTACATCAACCCCGTCTTCGCCTGGGGGCCGGCGCGCTTCTTCGCCGCCTTTGCGGAAGCGGGACTGGACGGGGTCATCCTTCCCGACCTTCCCCCCGACGAAGACCCGGACGTCGTGCGCGCCGCCCACGACGCCGGCCTCGCCACCGTCTTTCTGCTTGCCCCGACCTCCACCGACGCCCGCATCCGCGAGGTGGTCCGGCACACCACGGGGTTCGTCTACACCGTGAGCGTGACCGGGGTGACCGGCGCCCGCAGCGAGCTGCCGGATCTTGCGCCGCTGGTCGAGCGTATCCGCGCTCTCACCGACCTGCCCGTCGCGATCGGTTTCGGTGTCTCGGGCGCCGAGACGGCGCGCCAGGCGGCGCGCGTGGCCGACGGCGTCGTCGTCGGCTCGGCGCTCATCAAAAGGCTCGCGTCCGGCGAGGACCCCGCGCCCCTGCTCGCCGAGATCCGGCGGGCGGCGCGCGTAGAATAGGCGCATGAAGCCCTTCAAGATCGGCGGTTTCGAGGTCTACTTCCTGGAGGACGCGCGTTTTCGCCTCGACGGAGGCGCGATGTTCGGGGTCGTGCCCAAGCCGCTGTGGTCGCGGGTTACTCAGAGCGACGCGCAGAACCGCATTCCGCTTGTGATCCGGCCCATGCTGGTGCGCGCAGGCGAGCGTTGGGTCCTCGTCGAGACCGGGATGGACGACAAGCAGGGGGAGAAGCACCGCAAGATCTACGGCATCGAGGCCGCGGGGCGGTTGCTCGAGCAGCTCGTGGTCCTGGGGCTGGAGCCGGGGGACATCGACCTGGTGATCAACACCCACCTGCACTTCGACCACGCCGGTTTGAACACGATATCACGAGGCGACCGCATCGTGCCGTTGTTCACGAACGCGCGTTACCTGGTGCAGAAGCAGGAACTCCACGACGCGACCCACGTCCACGAGCGCAACCGCGCCAGCTACCTTCCCGAGAACATCGAACCCGTACACGACGCCGGACTGTTCGAAGAAGTCGAGGGTGAGGCCGAGGTGCTCCCGGGCCTCACCGTCTTCCCCCTGCCGGGGCATACGTTGGGTCAGCAGGGCGTGCGCCTGCACTCGGAAGGGGAGACCCTGGTGTACACCGCCGATCTGATGCCCACGCTGGCCCACGCGCCGCTCGCCTACATCATGGCCTACGACCTCTACCCCGTCACCACGCTGGAGGTTCGCAAGGCCTTCTACCCGGTCTGGGTCGAAGAAGAAGCCTACCTGGCCACCCCCCACGACCCCGGACACCCGCTGGGACGGCTCGTTCGTGACGAGCGCGGCTACCGGGCCGAGCCGGTCGGGCTCTAGGCCGGCGTCAGATGCCGCGCCAGAACGTCCAGGCGGCCAGCAGGTAAAAGAAGACGGCCACCGCCCAGCTCGCGTAGGCGTAGCGGCGCTCGCCGCCTTCGGGCTGCAGCGAAAAGACGAAGATCAGACCACCCAGCATCGTGAAGAGGAAGCCGACGGCCATCCAGAAGTAGGCGATGCCGCTCACGCCGCACCTCCCATCACCTCGAAGCCGCCCACACGCACCCTTTCGAGGAAGGCCCGGTCCAGGGTGACGCCCAGGCCGGGACCCGCGGGCACCGGCATCCACCCCGCTTCGGCCTCGAGCGGTTCGTTCACCACGTCGTGCACCCAGTAGCGGCTGGCCGAACTGGTGTCGCCCGGAAGGGTGAAGTTGGCGAGGGTCGCGGCGTGGATGTTGTGGGCCCGGCCTACCCCGGTTTCGAGCATCCCGCCCATCCAGACGGGCACTCCGAAGGCCCGGGCCAGGTCGTGCACCCTGCGGGCCTCGCCGTGCCCGCCCACCCGGGCGACCTTGACGTTGATCACCCCGGCGGCGCCGAGCTCGAGCGCCTGCCGGGCGGCGCGCGCCGAGGTGATCGACTCGTCGAGGCAGATTGGGGTTTCCATCCGCTGGGCGAGCTGGGCGTGATCGAGCAGGTCGTCGTAGGCGAGGGGCTGTTCGATGTAGTCGAGGTCGTAGGCGTCCAGGCGCGCCAGCGACCGCGCGTCGGAGAGGCGGTAGGCGGAGTTGGCGTCGACGGTGAGGTGGGCGTCCGGGAAGCGCTCCCGCACGGCGGCCACCACCGCGACGTCCCACCCCGGTTTGATCTTCAACTTGATGCGCCGGTAGCCGGCCTCGAGGTGCTGCGCCACGGCGTCCAGCGTCGCCTCCAGGTCGGGCTGGATCCCCAGCGAAACCCCGACCGGGACACGATCGCGAACGCCCCCCAGCACGTCCTTGAGCGGTAGACCCAGGCTTCGCGCCCACAGGTCCCAGAACGCCATCTCGACCATGGCCTTGGCCATGGGGTTGCCGCGGAAGCGGTCCAGGGCCGCGGCCAAAGCTTCGGGGTTGGCCCAGTCCCGACCCACCACGGCGGGCAGCAGGCCCCTTTCCACGAGGTCCAGGGCGCCGGCGAGGGTTTCTTCGCGGTAGCCGGGCAACGCGGTCATCACACCCTCGGCGTAGCCCTCGAGCCCTTCGCCCCGGAGCACGAGCAGGGGGACGGTCCGGTGGGTCTGCACACCGAACGAAGTCTCGAAACGGAAGTTCAGCGGCAGTTCGACGACGACGACCTCGGCGGATTCGATCTTCATGACCCCATCCTATCCGCGCATCAGCTGGGGGAGGAAGAGCACGACCTCGGGCCAGACCGTGATCAGCGCCGCGAGCCCCATCAGGATGACGAAAAAGGGCAGCGCCGCCCGCGCCACCCGCAGGATCGGTGCCCGGGCCACCCCCTGGATGACGAAGAGGTTGAAGCCGACCGGCGGCGTGATCTGCGCCGCCTCGACCATCAGGACCAGGAAGATGCCGAACCACAGCGGGCTGAAACCGGCCTGGGTGACGAGCGGCAGGGTGATGGGAAGGGTGATCACGATCATGCTGATCCCGTCGAGGAAGAAGCCCAGGACGACGTAGAAGAGCGCGATCACCACCACGAGGAGGTACTTCGAAAGCCCCAGCGAGGCGATCCAGGCGGCCAGCGCCGTGGGGATGCCCATAAAGCCCATCGCCGTCGAGAGCAGCGACGCGCCGGCGATGATGAGGCCGATCATGCTCGTCGTGCGCACGCTGCCCAGCACCGCCTGCTTGAAGCTCTCGAGCGTGAGCGAGCGGTAGGCGAGCGCCAGCAGGAACGCCCCCAGGACCCCGATCGCCGCCGACTCGGTCGGCGTCGCGAAACCCATGTAGATACTGCCGAGCACCAGCAGGATCAGCAGGGTGACAGGGACGAGGTTGACGAGCCCAACGAAACGGTCGCCCCAGGTGTAGCGGTCCCCGCCCGGCGCCTTTTCGGGCCAGCGCAGGCCGGCGTAGACGAGGTAGAGCATGAAGCCGCCGGCGAGCAGCAGCCCCGGAATCACCCCGGCGATGAAGAGCTTGCCGATCGAAACCTCGGCGAGCACGCCGTAGATGATCATCACCAGCGAGGGCGGGATCAAAAAACCGAGCGTGCCGGCCCCTGCGAGCGAGCCCAGGATCAGGTCGTCGTCGTAGCCGCGCTTGCGCAGCTCGGGGATGTTGATCTTGCCGATCGTGGCGGCGGTGGCCGCCGAGGACCCCGAGACCGCGGCGAAGATGGTGCTGGCCACCACGTTAGTATGCAGCAGCCGGCCGGGAAGCCAGGCCAGCCAGGGGGCGAGGCCGTCGAACATGCGCTCGGAGATGCGGGTGCGCAGGAGCAGTTCGCCCATGAAGATGAAGAGCGGCAGCGCGACGAGGGCCCAGGAGTCGGTGGCGTTCCAGGCGATGTTGCCCAAAAGCCGCAGCGGCGGCGTCGAGGTGAAGAGGTCGATGGAAACGAGGGCCACCGCGAAGAGGGAGACGAAGACCCAGACGCTCAGACCCAACAAGAGGAAGAGGATCGCGAGCAGGACGACGACGGCGACGAGCGGATCCATCTAGCCCTCCTCACCGGTCCAGCGCCTGAGCATGAAGGCGACGAAGCCGGTCCAGAGGACCAGCGCCCCCGCGAACGCCGTCGCGTAGGGGTAGACGAGCGGCGTGCGCGAGGGGAGGAAGCTGCGGGTACCGTAGTGCAGGGCGTCCAGGGTCTGGTTTCCCAGCGCCAGGACGAGCAGCGTGGCGAAGGCGAGGCCCAACAGGCCCGCGATCAGGTCCAGGCGGCGCTGCCACGCCGGGCTCAGGCGTTCGCGAAGCAGGCCCACGCGGATGTGCTCCCCCTTTTGCAGCGTGTACCCCGCGGCCAGGTAGACGATCCCGGCCATGAAGTAGCCCGAGTACTCCTCGGCGATCAGGGTGCTGCGCCCGAACAGCTGCCGCAGGGCGATTTCGAAGAGGATGAGGCCGGTGGTGAGCAGCAGCAGAAAGCCGGCCACCCATCCGGTCAGGGTGGCCAGGCCCTCTGCGGCCCGCAAGAGGGACCGCACGGCGGCTCCTTACTTGCCCTGGAAGGCGTCCAGGACTTCCTTCGCCTTCGGCCCCGCCTCGGCCATCCACTTCTCCAGGATCTTCTGGGCCGCCGCCTCCATCGCGCTCTGCAGCTCGGGGGTGATGTCCTTCACGATCTGCATGCCGTGGTTCTTGAGCGCGATTTCGGAGACCAGGTCGGCCTTCTGCGAAGCCTTCCACTGGAAGGCCTCCACCTCGTCGGCGGCGTCGAGGATGGCCTGCTGGTCCTCCGCGGAGAGCTTGTCGAACGCCTGCTTGTTGACGATCACCATGTTGAGCGGGAAGGCGTAGTTGATGCGGTGGAAGTAGTTGGTCACTTCCCAGAGCTTGGCGTCGACGCCGGTCTGCGTGGAGGTCAGCACCCCGTTGACCAGACCGGTGGAGAGGGCGGTGTAGAGCTCGCTGAAGGGAATGGCGATGCCCTGACCGCCCAGCAGGGTGACGAACTCGGCCGAGTTGGCGTCGTAGGTGCGGATCTTCAGGCCCTTGAAATCGGCCGTGCTCTTCAGCATCTTCTTGGTGTAGATGCCGCTCGGGGGCCAGGGGACGGCGTAGAGCAGCTTGGCGTTGTGCCGGGCCAGGGCTTCCACGTAGTAGGGCTTGGCGATCTGGTACAGCTTCCAGGCCTCGTCGTAGTTCTTCACCAGCAGCGGCACCGAGGTGAGCCCGAAGATGGGGTCGTCCCCGCGGGCGTTGCCCATGAGCAGCTCGGCGATGGGCAGCGTGCCGCTGCGCACCGCGCCCAGTACCTCCTGCCCTTTGAACCCCAAAGCGCCGCCGGGGTGGACGGCGATCTCGAGGTCGCCGCCGGTCTTCTTGGCGACGAGGTCGGCGAACATCACCACGCCCTTGGTGTGGAAGTTACCGGAGGGCCAGGCGATGTGCATGTCCCACTTGGTCTTGGCGAGGCCAAGACCGCTAAACATCAGGGCCGCGGACAACCAGAGTGCATACCTTTTCATAAGCTCACCTCCGCGTCCATTATAGTGCGGCGGCGACGGGGTCCTTTGGCCCAATCCCAGCGTGCCCCTTGGCGGCGTGCAACAATATGTACGAGGAGGTGCCCATGCCCAGCATCGATTTGAACGCCGACGCCGGGGAATCGTTCGGCCCCTGGAAGATGGGTAGCGACGAGGAGCTGTTCCCGCTGCTCAGCTCGGTCAACCTCGCCACCGGTTTTCACGCCGGCGACCCGCTCACGATGCGACGTAGCATCGCCCTGGCCCGAAAGCACGGGGTCGCGGTGGGGGCGCATCCGGGGTTTCCCGACCTGGTGGGGTTCGGGCGCCGCGACCTGGCGGTGACGCCGGAACAGGCCTATGCCGACACCCTCTACCAGATCGGGGCGCTCGCGGCCTTCCTGAAGGTGGAGGGCGCGCTGCTGCACCACGTCAAACCCCACGGGGCGCTCTACCTGCAGATGCTCCGCAACGAGGCCACCGCCGAAGCGGTGGCACGGGCGGTTCGCGACTACGACCCCGAGCTGCCGCTGGTGCTGCTGCCGAACACCCCCATGGAAGCGGCGGCCGCACGGGTGGGGGTGCGGTTCGTGCGCGAGGCCTTTCCCGACCGGGCCTACCTGTCCGACGGACGGCTGGCGCCGCGCAGCCTGGATGGGGCGCTGATCCGCGACCCCGAGCGGGCCGCCGAACGGGCGGTGCAGATGGTGCTCGAGGGTAAGGTCGCGGCGCTGGACGGCGGTGAGGTGGAGGTCCGGGCCGAGACCCTCTGCGTCCACGGCGACAACCCCGAGGCCGTGGCCATCGCGCGGGCGGTGCGCCGGGCGCTCGAGACCGCCGGGGTGGACGTCCGCAGCTACCGATGACCTGGGGCGCTTACCTCGTCTTCGGCCGCGGCATCGATCCCCGGGTAGGGGCGCGGGTGGCGCGTGCGTCGGCGGCCATCGAGGCAGGCCCGCCCGATTGGCTGCTCGACTGGATTCCCAGCTACGATCGCATCTTCGTCGAATACGATCCGCGAAAGGTGAACGTCCAGGCGCTCGCCGACTGGGCACGCAGCCTCGGAGCGGGGGAGGGGCGGGAGGGGCGATGCGTAGAGATCCCGGTGCGCTACGGCGGTCTCGACCTGCCCGAGATCGCCGAGCGCACCGGTCTGAGCCCCGAGGAGGTAGTCCGGCTGCACGCGGGTGTAAGCTACCGCGTCTACGCCGTCGGCTTCACCCCCGGCTTTCCCTTCATGGCCGAGGTGCCCGAGCCGCTGCGGCTGCCACGGCGCGCCGCTCCCCGTAAGCGCGTACCCGCGCACGCCGTGGGCATCGCGGGGGTGCAGACCGGCATCTACCCCCAGGAGAGCCCCGGGGGCTGGAACCTGCTGGGGCGCACCCTGGTCCGCGTCTACGACCCTCACCGGGAGCGGCCCTTCCTGCTCGAACCCGGAGACCGGGTGCGGTTCGTGCCGCAGGAGGGTGAGCCTCCGGGCCCGCCCGAGGCCGTGGAGCTTCTTGAGGCCGGGGAGGGTACCGCGGTGCTCGAGGTGCTCGAAGCCGGGCTGCTCACCCTCCCGGTCGACGGCGGACGCTTCCGTGCCGGCCGCTTCGGACTGGCGCGCAGCGGGCCCCTCGACGCCCGTTCGCTAAGCGTCGCCAACCGCCTCCTCGGCAACCCCCCTTCCGCGCCCGCGCTGGAGCTCAACCTAAGCGGGCCGCTGCTGGAAGCCCTAGAGGAGGTGACCGTGGCCCTGGCGCTGCAGGACGCCCACGGCCGCATGCAGGCATGGACCCGTCTCCTGCGGCGCGGCGAACGCCTGGACCTGCGTGCCCTCACCGGCGGCCCCCGGGGGTACCTGTCCGTACCCGGCGGGCTGGCGCTGGGTCGGTTCATGGACAGCGCCAGCCCCGACCTCAAGGGACGCATCGGCCGCCCGCTCGCGCCCGGCGACCGGCTGCACGCCCGGGCCGTGCCGGGCCGGCTGCGCCGAGCGAGGCGCGCATGGCGCCATGGCAGCCGTGCGGGGGCGGAGGCCGTCTTACGCCTGCGCCCGGGGCCGCAGGCGGAACCCGACGCTCTGGAGGCGCTCCTGCGAGGCCGTTTTCGCGTCGCGGCCGCCGATCGCATGGGCGTGCGTCTCGAAGGGGCTGCGGTGCCCGGCGGCGAAGTAACGAGCGAGGGCGTGCCCCTGGGCGCGGTGCAGGTCCCCCCCGGGGGGGCGCCGATGCTGCTGCTCGCCGACCGCGGCACCATCGGCGGCTACGCCAAACCCGCGGTTCTGCACCCCGCGGATCTGGCGCGGGCGGGTCAGCTGCGTGAAGGGGACCGGTTGCGCTTCGTGCTCGATCCCTCGGCGCAGGCCTACGCCGTCCTCGACGTCTAGCCGATCCCTGCCCAGCGACGGAACGTCGCCAGATTGTGAACGTCGGCCTCCTTAGGCGTTTCCATGATGAAGGTCTTATCGGCAAGGCGCGCATCCCGTACGATTCCGGCCAGCGCCGCGCCGATCTGCCCCTCCCCGAGGTTGGCGTGATGGTCCACGCCGCTGCCCAGGGCGCCGACCGAGTCGTTGAGGTGGACGAGCGGCACGCGCTCGAGGCCGACGGTGCGGTCCAGCTCGTCGATCACCCCGGCGGGGTCATCGTGCAGCGGGTAGCCTGCGGCGAAGGCGTGGCAGGTGTCGAAGGCCACGCCCAGGGGGGTCCCCGCGATCAGGTCGGCGAGCTCCTCGAACCGCCGCCCCACCTTGCGGCCTCGCCCGGCCACGTTCTCGAGCAGCAACCAGGGTCCTCCCGGTGCGAGCATGAGCGCCTTGAGCGCTCCCTCACGGACCCGCTCGGCCGGGCCCGAGCCCGGGTGCACGACCACGTAGTCGACCCCCAGCAGCGCGGCCTTCTCCAGGTCATCGGCCAGGCTGAAGACGCTCTTCTCCCAGAGCTCCCCATCGGCTCCGAGGTTGACCAGGTAGGAGGCGTGGATGGCCGTCCGGCGCACGAGGCCGATGGCCAGCGCGTCGCGGAAGGCTTCGGCCTCGCCGGGTCTCAAGCTGCGGGTTCGCCAGCTGCGCGGACTCTTGGCGAAGAGCTGGGCGGCGGTGGTGCCCAACTCTTCGGCGCGGTCGAGCGCAGCGGCGTAGCCGCGTCGGCCGCTGATGGAGTTGTGGAATCCGTAGTGCACGTTACTCCTCGAAACCCACGACCTCGATGCGCACCCGCGCGGTGCCCGCGCGGATCAGGTCGAGCTCGCGCGCGGCGGCGTAGCTGAGGTCGAGGATGCGGTTCTTCTTGAAGGGGCCGCGGTCGTTGATGCGCACGGTCACCCGGGCACCGGTGTCCAGCCGGGTCACCCGCACCACGCTGCCGAACGGCAGGGTACGGTGCGCGGCGGTGTAGGCGTACATGTCGAAGACCTCGCCGCTGGCGGTGCGGCGGCCGTGAAACCCCGGGCCGTACCACGAGGCCACGCCCTCCTCGACGTAGCCCAGCGGGACCTCGGGCGGTGGCGGTGGGCCGGGCACAACGAGGACCTGGCCGGGGTGGATACGGTCGTCCGTCAGGCCGTTGGCGGCACGTAACGCCGCGACACCGATCCCGAAGCGGCGGGCGATTGCGTAGAGGGTGTCTCCCGGCTGCACGACGTGAATTCGCTGCACCGCCGCCGGATCCGGTGCGTGCGCCTCGGGAAGCGCCCGCGGGGCGCAACCGGCGAGCAGCACGAGCAGCATCGCGGCGAACGCCGGTCGCACGCCTCAGACCTCCGTCCAGCCCCGGGGGCTGTGGCTCAGCAGTTCGATTCCGTTCGTCGTGACCAGGGCCAGCTCCTCGATGCGCACCCCGCCCCGGCCGGGGAGGTAGACGCCGGGTTCGAGGGTGATGACCATGCCGGGCTCCAGCACCTCGTCCGACCGCGCGTTCAGGAAGGGAGCCTCGTGGATCTCCAGGCCCACGCCGTGCCCCAGGGAATGCACGAACCGGGGGCCGTAGCCGGCGGCCTCGACGACGCAGCGCGCCACCGCGTCGAGTTCGCGCGCCGCCACGCCGGGCCGGGCCGCGTCCAGGGCCGCCTCCAGCGCTTGCAGGACCACGTCGAAGATCCGGCGCATCTCCCCGTCGGCCGCGCCCACCGCGACGGTACGGGTCATGTCGGAGTGGTAGCCGCCGACGACGGCCCCGAAGTCGAGGGTGACGAGCTCGCCGGCCTCGACCGTCTTGTCCGAGGCCACGCCGTGGGGCAGCGCCCCCCGGGGGCCCGAGGCGACGATGAAGTCGAAGGCCGCGGCCTCGGCGCCCTCGCGCCGCAGCCAGAACTCGAGGTCGAGGGCCAGGTCGCGTTCACGCACGCCCGGACGGAGACGGGGCAGCAGCCAGGCCAGCCCGCGGTCGGCAAGCGCCGCGGCCGCCCGGATGCGTTCGACTTCTTCGGGCGTCTTGACGCGCCGCGCCTGCTCGACGAGGTTTTCCGTGGCCACCCATTCGGCCGAGGTGGCCGCGCGCAGCCGCTCCAGGTCGGCGCAGGGGAGGTGGCGCGCCTCGTAGCCGACGCGCAACCCGGCGACGTGCGGTTCGAGAAAGCCGTAGCCCTCGCGCGGGTTGACGATCTCGACGGCGATGCGCGACTCCGCGGGTGCCTGCTGGCCGTAGCGGGCGTCGGTGAAGAGGAGGGGGGCTTCGGGGCGGTAGAGCACCCAGGCGTCCTCGGGCGCGGTGAAGCCCGACAGGTAGCGGACGTTCTCCGGTCGCTTGACGAGCAGGGCGTCGACGTTGGGTGGCGGTGATACGTTCATATTTCACGAGCTCCTAGATCGTGATGTTATTCTCAGGGTCGCATCCGCGTGTACATCCGCGGGAAGGGCACGGCCTCGCGCACGTGGGCGAGGCCGGCGATCCAGGCGACCGTACGCTCGAGCCCCAGCCCGAAACCCGCGTGGGGTACGCTGCCGTAGCGGCGCAGGTCCAGGTACCATTCGAAGACCTCTTCGGGCAGGCCGTGCTCGCGGATGCGCTTCAACAACAGCCCCGGCTCGTGGATGCGCTCGGAGCCGCCGATGATCTCCCCGTAGCCCTCGGGTGCGAGCAGGTCGTCGTTCTTCACCAGGCTTGGGTCCTCGTCGTCGGGTTGCATGTAGAAGGCCTTGATGGCCGCGGGGTACTTCTCGATAAAGACCGGGCGGTCGAAGCGCCGGCTGATCGCCGCCTCGTGGGGGGCGCCGAAGTCCTCACCGTAGGGGAGGGCCTCGACCTCGGGGTCGCTTTCGGCGATCTTGGCGAGCAGCTCGACGGCCCCCCGGTAGCTGAGGCGCGGGTAATCGCCTGCGGCCGCGGGCTCGAGCGCCTTCGGGTCGCGCTCCAGCAACTCCAGCTCGCGCGCCCGGTGCTCGAGCACCCGCCCCACCAGGTAGCTCACGTAGGCCTCCTGCAGGGCGATGTTCTCCTCGTGGTCCATGAAGGCGGCCTCGGGTTCGACCATCCAGAACTCCAGAAGGTGCCGCCGGGTTTTGGAGCGCTCGGCGCGAAAGGTGGGGCCGAAGGTGTAGACCTTGCCGTAGGCCAGCGCTCCCGCCTCGGCGTAGAGCTGGCCCGACTGGCTCAGGTAGGCCTTCTGACCGTCGAAGAGGTCCACCTCGAAGAGCTCGGTCGTCCCCTCGACGGCGTTGGGGGTGAGGATCGGGGTGTCGAAGCGAACGAAGCCGCGCTGGGCGAAGAAGTCGTGGGTGGCGCGTTCGATCTCGTCGCGAATCCGCATCGCTGCCCAGGGGCGGCGGTGGCGCAGCCACAGATGGCGGTGGTCCATCAGGAACTCGATGCCGTGCTCCTTGGGGGTGATGGGGTACTCGCCCTCGGGCTCGCTCAGCACCTCCAGGCCCAGGACCTCGATCTCGTAGCCGCCGGGGGCGCGGGCGTCGGCCTTGACCCGCCCCCACACCTCGAGCGCCGTCTCCTGGCGCAGGTGGTCGGCGCGAACGAAGGTCGCTTCGTCGACGTTGCCCCTAAAGACGGTGGCCTGGAGGAAGCCGGTGCCGTCGCGAACGATGAGGAAGTGCAGCTTGCCCTTGCTGCGGCGGTTCACCAGCCAGCCGGCGAGCCGCACCTCCTGGCCCTCGTACCGGGCGATCTCTTCGATGTACGCACGTTGCATGCAATGAGTTTAACGCAGCTCGCGCCAGGCCGCCCACTCGAGTACGATGGCGTAGACGGCTACGACGACGGCAAAAAGCTCGAGAGCGCTCGGGCGCAGGGCCGCGAGCGCTAGAAACCCCGCCACCAGTCCGGCTGCATGCGCCACCGACGAAGCGCGCACGAGCACGCTCTGGATGTATTCGTCCACGATCAGGCGCTCTCCCGCCCCCGGCAGCAGGAAGACGATCAGCGACAACGCAGGCACCAGCATCAGGGGGTAACCGTTGAAAGCCAAATACAGCAGCGCCGTCGCGGTCACCACCACCCAGGCCGTGAGGACGACCAGCCGGTACCCGCGCCGGGCCCCCGTCTCGCCCGCCAGGGGTGCGGACTCCTTACCCAGGGCCACCTTGACTTCCGAGGCAGGCCCGTCGCTCCAGCCAATCCAGGCGATGACCGCACCCACGAGGGTGACCGAAGCCAGGTAGATCCACACCAGCGCCCAGGCGGCCTGGGCGGCGCCGGAGGCGAAGGCGATCAGTGCTGCGGCGGCCAGGACGATCGCGGTGCCGCTGATGGAAACCGTACGCTTGGATCGTTCATTCGGCATGATGCACCCCGCTCTCTTCGGGCTCGAATACGTCCTCGATGGCCAGACCGAAAACCTCGGCGATCTTGAAGGCCAGCGGCAGGCTGGGGTCGTACCGCCCCTTCTCGATGGCGTTGACCGTCTGGCGGCTGACACCCAGGCGCTCGACCAGCGTCGCCTGGCTCCAGCCGCGTTCGGCCCTAAGCACCGGAAGCCTGTTCTTCATAGCGACCCGCCTCCAGGCGTTCGGCGGCGCGCAGGAAGCGGCGCGCCGCGTTCTTGAGCAGACCGGCCGCCAGGGTGCGCCCCCGCCGCAGCAAGGGGTCGGCCGCGCGCAGGCGCTCCATCTCCGTTTGCACCTGGCTCCGCCGTTGTTCGCCGGCTTCGAGGAGTTCGTAAGGGTTGAGGTTGCCCGTTCCCATGTCAAGCCTCCTTGACACAAGGGTAAAGCCTGCGCGACCATATGTCAAGTGTGCTTTACTATCCCCGCACGGCACCGCGGGGACGGGCGGGACGGATAGCCCTAAGCACCTCGCGCTCATGGGTAAATAATGAGCGCGAAGCGGGAGGTGAAGGATTTGCAAGAGATCATGACGCAACTCTGGCCCTGGTACGTTTCCGGCCCCTTGCTGGGTCTGATCGTGCCGCTCTTGCTCTGGCTCGGTAACAAAGACTTCGGAATCTCGGCCAACCTGCGCCACGTCTGCGCCATGTGGCCGGGTAAGAAACCCGCCTTCTTCCAGTACGACTGGAGGAAAGAGACCTGGAACCTGCTCTTCGCGCTGGGCCTGCTCGCGGGCGGCTTCCTCGCCGGCTACCTGTACCCGGGGGACCCGGTCCACCTCAACGGCACGGTGCTCGAGCGCATCAAGAGCTGGGGGCTCGACGACCCGCAGGCCATCGTCCCCCTCAAGCTGTTCGCCACGAGCGCGCTAGCCTCCTGGAAGGTCTGGGTCTATCTGCTGCTCGGCGGCTTCCTAATCGGTTTCGGAGCCCGTTACGGCGGGGGCTGCACCTCGGGCCACGCGATCACCGGCATCGCGGCGCTGCAGCTGCCCTCGCTTGTGGCGGTCGTCTTCTTCTTCGTCGGCGGCCTGATCGGAGCCTGGTGGATCCTGCCCGGGCTGATCGCCTGGATCACGGGAGGTGCCGGATGAGGTTCTTCTTCGGTCTGGCCTACTTCCTGGTGGGCGTCCTCGGGGGCGTCACCCTGGTGCAGTCGCAGGCGGCTTCCTGGTACCGCATCCAGGAGATGTTTCAGTTCGGGGCCTTTCACATGTACGGCATGATCATGTCCGCGATCGTCGTGGCCATGATCGGCGTTTGGCTGCTGCGGGGCAAGCGCAGCCTCGAGGGACCCGAGATCAAGATCAACGACAAGGCCCGTACCTGGACCCGTTACATCGTGGGCGGGACGATCTTCGGGCTCGGCTGGGCGCTGGCCGGCGCCTGCCCGGGGCCCACGCTGGCGCTGATCGGCGCCGGCTGGCCCGCCTACCTGATCCTCTTCGCGGGAATGATCCTGGGCACCTGGGTCTACGGGCTGCTGCGGGAGATGCTGCCGCACTGATACGAAGTTCCGAAAGGACTACGGCCGGGCGCGCGCCCGGCCGTAAGTCTGCAGGATGAGCTCGGCGGCCTCGAGCAGGCCCCCTTCGCCTGAGGGAGCGACCACGCGGTCGGCCGCCCGCTGCACGAAGTCGGGCGCGTTGCCTACGGCGATGCCTAGGCCCGCCGCTTCGAGGCCGCCCAGGTCGTTGAGCCCGTCGCCCAGCATCACCGTGGCCTCGGGGGCGACGCCGTAGCTACGGGCCAGCTCGAGCAGGCCCGTGCCCTTGTGCCCCGCGGCCGGCTTGACGCCGAGGATCCAGTATCCTTCGCGGGGTCCGTAGGCCTCGACGCGGGCGCCCGCGCTCAGCTCCGCTCGCAGCCCATCCAGCCGCCCGGCGGGTACCCGCAGCAGCCAGGCCCCTACGAGGGGCAGGTCGGGAACGGCTTCGGGGGCGATGGCGAAGGAAGGCGTACCCGTCGCCGCCACGTGTTCGTGGCGGTCTTCGGGGGGCCGGGTGGCCAGGTGGTAGCGGACGCCCAGGGCGGTGTGGAACTCGGCGACGAGGTGAAGATCAAGGGCGGCCGCGAGGACCCGCCTCACCACGGAGGGGTCCAGCGTCGTACGGCTCTGGATACGGCCGCGGGCGTCGGCGATCAGGGCGCCGTCGGAAAAGGCGTGCAGGCCGTCGGGGCGGATGCGCCTGGCCGCCTCGAGCGCGAACCCCGCCGGCAGCCGTCCGGTGTTGACCGCGAGCAGGTGGCCCGCCGCACGCAGCCGTTCGAGGAACCGCGGCGCGTCGGGAAGGAAGACCCCGTGCTTCAGCAGGGTGCCGTCCAGGTCCAGCGCGATCAGCGCCCGCGCCACAACCCCTCCAGCGCCTCGGCGAGGCCGCAGCGCTCCACCGGCGCGACCACGCGGTCGGCGGCGCGCTTGACCTCGTCCGGCGCGTTGCCCATGGCGATCCCCACGCCGGCGGCGCGGATCAGCTCCAGGTCGTTGGCGCCGTCGCCGATCATGGCCACCTCGCGCATCGTCACCCCGAACCGCTCGGCCACCCAGCGCGCCGCACTCAGCTTGCCGGCGCGGCGCTCGAGCAGCGAGGCGTAGAGCACGCCGGGGGTGGACGGGCTGGTGCCCATGTGCCAGGAAAGCCGTTCCGTCAGCTCGGCGTCCACCGCAGCCCTGGCGCGCTCCCACGCCGGGCCGGGGCGCACGACCCACTGCAGGCGGATGACGGTGCTGCGGAAGAACCGCGCCTGCAGTTCCGTCCGCTGAAACTCGATCCCCAGCAGGCGGGCATGGGCTTCAAGGTCCGAGGACGAGCGCTCGACGTAGACGCCGCCCTCGGCGTCGTAGGCCTCGAGGGGCAGGGCGCGAGCGCGGGCCAAGTCGACGACCCGGTGGTAGGCCGTCTGGGGCAGACGCACGGCGTGCGCCGGGGTGCCGTCCGCGCGGGCGACGAGCGCCCCCTGATGGAAGACGTGGAGGCCTTCGGGGTCGAGCCGCCGCGCGTAGTCAAGGCTCAGGCCGGCGCTAGGTCGCCCGGTGGCCAGCGAGAGGTGCAGGCCGTGGGCGCGGGCCTTTCGCGCCGCCTCCCAGGCGCAGCCGGGCACCCCGTCGGGCCCGTGCAGGGTGCCGTCGACGTCGACGAAGACGAGGCGGATCATCGCACGCCGATCCATCCCGAGTGGGCGACGACCGCGGGCCCGCCCACGTAGACCGCGTAGGGTTCGCCCGACACCGCGTACTCGACGCGTACACGAACCACGCCAGGCACGCCCAGATGGTGCCCCTGAAGCACCTGGATCTCGGCCGAGCCCTCGCGCCGCGGCACCACCCCGGCGCGGGCCAGCAGCGCGGCCAGCGCCCCGTTCGCGGTGCCCGTGACCGGGTCTTCGGGAATGCCCAGAGCGGGCGCAAAGTCGCGAGCGTAGTAGGCCCGCGGCCCCACCGGCGCGTAGGTGTGCACGGTGTCGACCTCGAGCACCGAGCAGATCTCGACCAGCCGTTCCATGTCGGGCTCGAGCTCGTCGACCAACCCGGGGGCGATCAGGGGAACGAAGGCGGACCAAAGGCCGCTGAAGGCGACGCCGCTGGGCAGCCCACGGTGCAGGTAGCGCTCGTTGATACCCAAAGCCTCGAGCAGCTCGCGCAACGCGCTCCAGGAGAGAACGTCGCGGAAGCGGGGCGCGGGCTCGCGCATCACCGCCTGGATCACCCCGGCCTCGTCGCGCTCCAGGTGGACCGGAATGTTGTCCACCGGGGTCTGCAGGAAGAGCTGGCGCTCGCTCTCGCCGATGCGCCCCTGCAGCGTCAGGGTGACCGCCAGGGCGATGGCCGCGTGCCCCGCAAACTCGACTTCACGGGCCGGGGTGTAGAACCGCACCGAGAAGACGTTGTCCTTCCAGTCGGTGACGAAGACGGTCTCGCTGGTCTCGAGCTCCTGGGCGACGCGGCGCATCTGCGCGTCCGAAAGCCCGCGGGCGTCGAGCAGCACCGCGGCGCGGTTCCCCGTGCCCGGGGTGCGGGTGAAGGCGTCGACGAGCAGGTAGGGCAGCTTCACCGGCTACTCCTCGATCTTCAGGTGCAGCTCCGCCAGCTGCGCGGGAGAGACCGGCGCGGGCGCGCCGGTGAGGGGGTCGCGACCCGACTGGTTCTTGGGAAAGGGGATGACCTCACGGATGCTCGCCGCACCGCTCATCAGCGCCAGGAAGCGGTCGAGGCCCCAGGCGATGCCGCCGTGCGGCGGCGCGCCGTAGCGCAGCGCCTCGAGAAAAAAGCCGAACTTCTCCTCGGCCTCCTGGCGGGGGATGCCGAGCACGTCAAACATCTTTTGCTGGAGCTCCATGCGGTGAATACGTATCGAGCCTCCGCCCACCTCGGTGCCGTTGAGGACCAGGTCGTAGGCCTGCGCCCGCACCCGGCCCGGGTCGCTTTCCAGCAGCGGCAGGTCCTCCGGATGGGGGGAGGTGAAGGGGTGGTGCATGTAGGTCCACAACTCCAGGTCGCTGTCCCACTCGAGCAGCGGAAAGTCGACGACCCAGAGGAAGTTCCAGCCGCTGCGCTCGACCCCCAGCAGCTCGGCGAGTGCCAGGCGCACCTGACCCAGCGCCTCGAGCGCGGTGCTCCAGCGGTCCGCGACGAAGAGCACGGTCTCGCCCGGTCGTGCGCCCCAGGCGCGCAGGGCCGCCTCGTCCAGGAACTTGGCGATGCCGCCGCTGAGGCCGTCCGCGCCCACCTTGACCCAGGCCAGCCCCTTGGCGCCGTAGCGCCTCGCCACCTCCTCGAGCGCGGCGATCTGCTTGCGCGAGAGCTCCGCCGGCGCCCGCAGCCCGCGGACCACGCCCCCGGCCTCCAGCACGCTGCGGAAGGCGTTGAAGTTACCCTCGGCGAAGAGCGCGTCGGCCGCTGCGAGTTCGAGGCCGAAGCGGGTGTCGGGCTTGTCGGAGCCGTACCGCTCCAGCGCCTCGCGGTAGGGCATCCGCGGGAAGGGGAGGGGCAGCTCCACCCCCAGCGCCTCACGGAAGACGTGGACCACGAGCCGCTCGTTGATCGCCCAGATGTCCTCCTGGCTTACGAAGGACATCTCCAGGTCGAGCTGGGTAAAGTCGGGCTGACGGTCGGCCCGCAGGTCCTCGTCGCGGAAACAGCGGGCGATCTGGAAATAGCGGTCCACGCCCGCGATCATCAGCATCTGCTTGAAAAGCTGGGGCGACTGGGGGAGGGCGTAGAACTTGCCGGGCTCGAGGCGGCTCGGCACCAGGAAGTCGCGCGCGCCTTCGGGGGTGCTGCGGGTGAGGAAGGGGGTCTCCACTTGCACGAAGCCTTCGGCGCTGAGGAAGTCCCAGATCGCCTTGATGACCGCGTGGCGCAGCCGCAAGCGGTCCAGCATCGGCTTGCGCCGCAGGTCGAGGTAGCGGTACTTGAGGCGCAGGTCTTCGTTCACGCGCTCCGCCGGGTCGTCCTCGCCGCGCCAGGAGGCGTCCACCGGGAACGGCGGCGTCGCCGCTTCGTTCAGCACCTCGATGCGCGCGGCCGCGACCTCGACGCGGCCCGTCGCCAGCTCGGGGTTGACCTGGTCGGCGGGGCGGGCGCGCACCGTACCCTCGACCTCGACGACGTACTCGCCGCGGACGCGGTCGGCCTCGGCGAAGGCGGGGCTGTCGGGGTCCACCACGACCTGGACCAGCCCGGTCCGGTCACGCAGGTCGAGGAAGACAAGCCCGCCCAGGTCGCGCCGGCGGTTGACCCAGCCCTGCAGCAGGACCCGTTCGCCTTCGTGCCGTTCGTTCAGTTCACCGCAGTAATGGGTGCGTTTCACGCCGTTCCACCTCGAATCCATTCTTTCACTTTGTCCGGACGAAGGGTGCGTTGTTCGCCCGATTTCAGGTCCTTGACCGTCAGCGTGCCGGCCGCGGCCTCGTCGGCTCCGAGGAGGCCGGCGAAGCGCGCCCCCTTCTTTTCCGCCTCCTGCAGGCCCTTGCCGGGTTTGCGCGCCTTAAGCGCGTACTGCACGCGCAGCTCCGGCCAGAAGCGGGCGGCGACCTCCAGGGCCCGGGGAACCAGCTCGGGCTCGAGGGGGACGACGTAGAGGTCGAGCCCCGGCGAGGGGGCAGGGTAGAGGCCTTCGGCCTCCATGGCCAGGGCCACGCGCTCGACGCCCAGCGCCCAGCCGACCCCGGGCGCCGGGGGTCCGCCCAGCAGCTCGCTGAGGCCGTCGTAGCGGCCGCCGCCGCCCAGGGCGGACTGGGCGCCCAAGAGTTCGTGATGTATTTCCCAGGAGGTGCGCACGTAGTAGTCGAGCCCCCGCACGATCGTAGGATCGACCTCGAAGGGAACGCCCAGCGCCCGCAGCCGCGCCTGCACCGCCTCGAAGTGCTTCCGGGCCGCCTCGCCCAGGAAGTCGAGCATGGGGCGCACCTTCAGGGCTTCGAGCAGGCGCCGGTCGACCTCGGCCTTGGAGTCGAGGATGCGCATGGGGTTGGTCTGGAGGCGCCGCCGCGAGTCTTCGGACAGCTTCTGCTCGTGTGGGGTGAGGAGCTCGCGCAGGTAGGCGTTGTAGCGCGCCCGGTCCGCGGCGTCGCCCACCGAGCCCAACTTGAGGTGCAGCCGCTGGAGGCCCAGGTCCGCGAGGATCCACCAGGAGAGGGCGACGGCTTCGGCGTCCACCTCGGGCTCGGCGGCGCCGATGACCTCGTAGCCGGTCTGGTGGAACTGCCGCTGGCGGCCTTTCTGGGGCCGCTCGGCGCGGAACATGGGACCCGCGTACCACAGCCGCACCGGCTGCGGCCGCACCTTCATGCCGTGCTCGATGTAGGCCCGCACCACGCCCGCGGTGCCCTCGGGCCGCAGCGTCAGCGAGCGCTGGCCGCGGTCGCTGAAACTGAACATCTCCTTTTGTACGATGTCGGTCGTCCGACCCACGCCGCGCTCGAAGACCTCGGTGTGCTCGAAGATCGGGGTGGCGATCTCCTCGGCGCCCGCGGCGCTCGCCCAGCGACGGGTCGCTTCGACGACGGTGCGGTGGTAGGCCAGCGCGGACCCGAACAGGTCGTGGGTTCCCTTAACGGCGCGAATCACGGCGCCATTTTAGCACTTCGGCCGCCGGGGCCCCGCGCCCGATGACGGGGTAAAGCAGGACCCCCGGAGCGCGGACCGGGAAAAATCATATTCCCGTTAATATCCCTTAACAGGAATATGGTATCTTGGGGCATGCTCGAACCCCTCGCCAACTGGTCCGACCCCGCCAAGCGGCGGCTCTGGGCGGTGAAGGCCGCGCACGAGCGCGACGAGGCGCGGCTCATCGAGCTGCTCGAGGCCTACCTCTTCCTCAAGGGCCGTAAAAAGGCGCTCGTCAGCCCGGAAACGCTGCGCACCTACCGCACCGCGCTGCGCGACTACCTGGCCTGGGCCTGGCCCGAGGGCGCGCCCGGACCCCGGGTGCCGCTCCTCAAGGTCACGGGCGACGACCTCGACCGCTACCTGAGCGAGCTGCAGACGACCGGCGGCCACCTGCCCGAGAACGCCCGGCCCCTCAAGCCCGCCAGCGTGGCCACCTACCTGGCGGGCGTGCGCGCCTTCTACCGGGCGCTGGAGTGGGCCGGCGCCGCGGTGGCCCCGGACGACGTGCACGCCCCCGCCGACCCCACGCCCCGCGAGGAGCGCCGTCCGGCGCTGCCGCTGGAGCTCTACCGCCGGCTGCTCGAACACCTGGACGACCCCGACGACGCCGGCAAGCTCCGCGACCGCGCGATGGTGCGGCTGATGGCCGAGGCGGGGCTGCGCATTAGTGAAGTCATTCACTTAGACGAGGCCGACCTGCTGGACGCCGAGCGGCTGCTCGTGGTGCGCTCGGGCAAGGGCGGCAAACAGCGCACGGTTCCGATCACGCGCGCGCTGGCCGCCGAACTGCGCGACTGGCGGCGGCTGCGCCGCGCCTACGCCGAGCCCGGCGAGAGCGCCCTCTTCGTCAACACCGGCGGCCGCAAGAACCGCGGCCAGCGTTTGTCGGCCAGCCTGCTGCGCAAGCGGCTGGCGCGCTACTACGAAGAGCTGGGCTTCCCTCCCCGCTACCGCGGCGCCCACATGCTGCGCCACACCGCGGGCACCCGTTTCTACCGCGCCACCGGGGACCTGCACGTCACCGCGCGCCTGCTCGGGCACGCCAACGTCAACACCAGCGCCATCTACGCCAAGATGGACCTGGAGGGGTTGCGCGACGCGGTGGACCGGCTGGAGGACGAGGCGTGACCCTGCTTCAGGACGTTCTCGACCATGCGCGCCGGCTTCCCGGGGTGCGCGAGGACTTCCCCTTCGACTTCGAGACCCTGACCCTCAAGGTGGCCGGGAAGATCTTCCTGCTCACCAGCCTGCGCGCCGACCCCGTGCGCCTCAACCTCAAGTGCGACCCCGAACGGGCGCTCGAGCTGCGGGCGCGCTACCCCGAGCACGTCCTCCCCGGCTACCACATGAACAAGCGGCACTGGAACACCCTGGTGCTCGACGGCACCCTCCCCCGGCCGCTGGTGGAGGAGCTGATCGACCACAGCTACGCGCGCGTGCTCGCGGGTCTTCCCCGCCGCATCCGCGCGGCGCTAGCGCGGGGTGTAGAAGAAGGCGAAGCCGAGTAGCGCGTAGACCCCGAGGAGCATCACGCCTTCGAGCCAGTGGGTCTCGCCGTCGCGCACCACCGCGTTGGTGATCACGATGGAGGCGGCCAGCCCGGCGATCTCGAGCGGGTTGTGGAAGACGAGGTCGAAGGGCCGCCCCACCGCCCAGCCCCAGATGACCAGGATCGGCGCCACCAGCAGCGCGATCTGCAGGCTTGAGCCCACCGCGATCTGGACGGCCAGGTCCATCTTGTTGCGCACCGCGAAGGAGACCGCCGCCAGGTGCTCGGCGGCGTTGCCCACGAGCGGAATCACGATGATCCCCACGAAGAACTCGGAGAGGCCGAGCGACTCCGTGGCCGCCTCGATGTTGCCCACGAGCAGCTCTGAGACCACGGCGACGCCGACCGTCGAGGCGAGCAGCACGGCCACGGCGAGGCCGGGGCTCCACTCGGGCGCGTGCCTTTCCTCCAGCCCGCCGACGAGGTCGCGGTGGGTGACCAGCGAGAACCAGAGGTTGGCCAGGTAGACGGTGATCAACACCCCGGCCACGGCCAGGCTGTAGGCGGCGTCGGGCAGCGCCGGGTCGCGCACCCCGAAGAAGGTGCGCTCCGCCAGGTCGAAGAAGGCGGGCAGCATGAAGGCGACGAGGGCGAGGGTGAGCAACGTGGTGAGCAGGCCCGCCGCCTGGGCGTTGAAGCGCTGCCGGTGGTGCCGCAGACCTCCCAGCAGGATGGAAAGCCCCAGCACCAGGAGCAGGTTGGAGAGCAAGGAGCCCGAGATCGAGGCCTTGACGACCTCGACCTTGCCCGCGTTCAGGGCGATGACCGCGATGATGAGCTCCGCGGCGTTGCCGAAGGTGGCGTTGAGCAGGCCGCCGGCGGTGCTGCCCGCGCGCGCGGCCAGCTCCTCGGTGGCGCGACCCATCCAGGCGGCGAGCGGCAGCAGTGCGAACGCGGACAGCAGAAAGACCCAGACCCCGCCCCAGTTCAGGTACTCCGCCGCCAGCGCGAGGGAGACCGCGATCAGGGCGTAGCCGCGCCAGCTCATGACCCCGCCTCTTCGCGCCGCAGGCTGTAGACCAGGCTGGCCCCGCCGCGGTTGGTCACGCCCCACAGCACGTCGCAGGCCTCCATCGTGCGTTTCTGGTGGGTGACCAGGATGAACTGCCGCTGGCGGGCGAAGTCGCGCAGGAAGCCGACGAAGCGCAGGATGTTGGACTCGTCCAAGGGAGCGTCCACCTCGTCGAGAACGGCGATGGGCAGGCTCCCCTCCCCTACCTCGGCGAGCGCGAAGAGGAAGCCCAGGGCGCCCATCGTCTTCTCGCCGGTCGAGAGCAGCCGCAGGTCACGGGTGCGCTTGCCCTGCGGCTGAACCACGAGGTGCAGCCCCTCCTCGTCCAGTTTGACATCGGCCAGCCCCCCCAAGAGGGCGCGGCCGTAGTAGGCGAACCGCTCGCGAAAACGGACGAAGGCCTCCTGCAGCTGGCGGTCGTAGGCCTCGCGCAGCTCCTCGGTTTCGAGGGTGAGCCTCTGCGCCGCCTCCTCCGCCTCGGCGAGTGCGCGCTCCACCTCGCCCAGCTCCGCCTGCAGCTGCTCCAGGGCCTGGGCCGCCCGGTGGTTGACGGGCCCCAGGCCTTCGAGTTCCCGCTCGATCTCGCGCAAGCGCAGCTGCAGCTTGCGTACCGAGCCCTCGACGTGTTCGCCCGGGGGCAGCTCGGACCCCTCGCGCAGCACCTCTTCCAGCGTGGCTTCGCGGCGGGCGAGCAGCAGCCGCGCCTCTTCGGTCTCGCCGGCGACCGCGGCCAGCCGCTCGAGCCACGCCTGCTGCCGGGCCTTGGCCTCCCGGGCCTCCGCCTCGAGCGCGTTCACGCGGCCCCGAAGGTCTTCGAGGCCGAGCGCCTCCTGCTCGCGCGCCAGCTCGCCCAGGCGCACCTCGACCTCTCCCAGGCGCTCCTCCAAGCGGCCCCGCTCCCGGTCCAGCCCCTCCGCGCGCCCGCGCAGGGCGGCCAGACGCTCCTGCCGCTCCTCGTAGCGTTCCTGGGCCAGACGGTGGTTGACGACGGCACGGTCGTGCTCCTTCCAGGCCTCGAGCCGCTCCTCGAGCTCGGCCCGGCGTACGCCCAGGACTTCCAGGCGTCGCCGCGCGGCCTCCAGCGGCCCGGCGTCGGGCTCGGCGACGGGCTCGGGCGGTTCGGGCGGCGCGGCCGGCTCTGGAAGACGCTCGAGGGCGCGTGCCGCCGCATCGCGTTCGGCGTGCAGGCGGCGCAGGCGCTCGTCCAACCGGCCGAGTTCGAGGGCCGCCCGGGCGGCCTCGATCTCGGCGATGCGCGCCTCGCTGCGGCGCAGTTCGGCCTCGGCTTCGTCCCGCTCGCCCTTGATCCTGCGCAGGCGGCCGCGCAGCTCCAAGCGCGCGCCGCCGCCGCGCCCGGCCCGGCCCCCGCTGACCGAGCCCAGGGGTTCGACCACCTCGCCGGCCAGCGTAACCATGCGCACGCGCCGCTTCTCCCGCGCCAGCGCCAGCGCCACGTCAAGGTCTTCGACGACCAGGGTGTCCCCGAAAAGGGCGTCGGTCAGCTTGCGCTCACCGCGGATCGCGAAGAGTTCCCGGGCGGCCCCGACCACCCCTTCGCGCCCGAGCCAGGGGCCCAGGTCGCCGGTGCGGGGGCGGGCCAGGTCCCGCGCCAGCAGGGTGGCCCGCCCGCCCTCGCGCTTCAGGCGCGCCACGGCCTCTCGCAGGGAGCGCTCGTCCTCCATGAGCACCCACTGGATGCGGGCGCCCAGAGCGGCCTCGGCGGCGGCCTCCAGGCCCGGGGGGACCTCGAGCAGGTCGGCCACCACCCCGAGCATGCCTGCGGGGCGCCAGCGCGCGAGCCTGCGCGGCCCCTCGGCGAGATCGGAACCCCCGGCCACCAGTTTTTCCAGCCGATCGGCCTCGCGCCGGGCGGCCTCGAGCTCGGCCCGCAGGCGGCCCGCCCGTTCCTGCAGCTCGGCCAGCGCCGCCCGCAGCTCCGCGTCCTGGGCGGCGGCCTCGTCCCGCGCCGTCCGCGCCTCCTTCAGGTCGCGCTCGGCCTCCGCCAGCACCCGCTCCCAGCGCTCCCGCTCCTTCCGCGCGAGCGCGTGGGCGTCCCGCGCGGCTTCGTAGCGCGCCAGCACCTCGCGGTATTCCCGAAAAGCGCGCTGCTGCTGCGCGTAAGCCTGCTCCGCAGCCCGCACGGCCTCCTCGGCCCGGCGGACCTCGCGTGCCAGCTCCTCGTCTTCGGCGAGCAGGCGCTCCCGTTCCGCCTCGGGGCCGGGCGGCGTCGGGGGTTCGGGCGGCTTTAGCTGCGCCAGGCGCGCGGCCTCCTCGTCGAGGCGGCTTCGCTCGGCCGCCAGCCGCTCGAGGGTGCTGCGCAGCTGCAGGCGCTCGCGCTCGAGAAAGCCGCGTTCGCTTTCCAGGGCGGCGTGGCGCGCCTGCACCCGGGCGAAGGCCTCGCCGACGGCGGAGCGCTCGCGCTCGAGCGACTCGCCGCGCCCCTGGGCGGCCAGGCGCTCCTTCTCGGCTTCCACGCGCGCCTCCTCCAGCTCCTCGAGGCGCCGCTTCAGCCGCCCAATCTCCTCTTCGAGGGCGCGCCGTCGCGCCCGAAACAACCCGCGCTGCACCGCGAGCCGCTCCCGGGCCAGCGCCTCGGCGCGCCGCGCCTCCTCGGCTTCGGCGGTGAGCCGCGCCTTCTCGGCCAGCCGGCCCGCGTGCTGCTCGCGCAGCGTCTCCAGGTGCCGCGCCGCGCGCTCGAGCCGCTGCCGGGTCTCCCGCAGCGCCAGGGTCACGACCCTGAGGCCGGCGGCGTCTTCGAGCCGTTCGAGCAGGGCGTCGGGCGAAGACTCCAGGATGCCCGCGACCTCCCCCTGCCCGACCAGCGCATGTGCGTTTTTTCCCAGCCCCGTCCCGGCGAGCACGCGCTCGATCTGGCGAAAGGTGGCCCGCTTGCCGTTGAGCCGTACGTCCTGGTCGCCGGAGCGGTCGATGCGGCGGCTGACCACGTAGCGCTCGCGCCCGTCGCGGAGCACCAGCTCCACCTCGGCGAAGGGCATGGGCTTGCGGCCGTCGCCGCCGTGGAAGATCAGCGCCTCCGCCTCGCGCGCCCGCAGCGCCCGCGCCCGCGAGCCCATGACGAAGCGGATTGCCTCGACGACGTTGCTCTTGCCCGAGCCGTTGGGACCGATGACGCCCGAGATCCCGCGGTCGAAGTGGAGTTCCACGCGGTCGGCGAACGATTTGAATCCGTGCAGGGTCAGGCGTTCAATCTTCATCGTCGTGGGCGAGGTAGCGCTTCAGGGCCTCCCGCGACGAAGCCAGCGGGTAGCGCGCCTCGTTCGCTTCCAGCTTGCGCAGCATCGCGGCTTCGAGATCGATGCCAAGCTGGTCGGCCAGCTTGTACAAGAGTAACCCGGCGTCGGCCAGCTCTTCGGTCAGGTTGGGCGTTCCTTCCTTGTAGGCCGCCCGCCGCAGCAGCTCGCGGGCCACCTCGCCGAGCTCCTCCATCAGGTGCAGGTAGGTGTGCTCGGGGCGGACGCGCTCCCAGCCGCGGTCCGCATCGAAGCGGTGGACGCGCTCCTGAAGCCGGCTCACCGCGCTCTCCGGATCGGCTCGAGCAACGACAAATGCCCCAGAGTCGCCGCGGGCTGGCCGCGGTAGAGGAAGCGCACCTCCTCGACCGGCCCCTGGTCCAGCACCGTGTAGGCCATGCCGTAGACGAGCAGCGTCTCCCCGGTGGTGCCGTAGCCCAGGCGGCCGTACCGCTCCGGCAGGTCGACGTAGGCGGTGGTGCCGCGCACGAAGACGGTGGGCGCGGGGAAACCCGAGGGGACGATGGGGGCGGCGCCCTGGGTCGGACCGGCCACCAGCTCGTCGAGGGCGCGCTGGTAGGCGGACTCTCCGGGCGCGAGGGTGACCTTGCGTTTCTCGATCAGGAAGCCCGTAGCGTCGTTCTTGGCGAAGTAGAGGCGCAGTTCAACCTCGCGGGGGACCTCCGGCTCCACCTGCTCGGTGGGCAGGTTGACGACGCCGCTCTGCCGGGCGGGGCTGCTCGCCAGGTAGACGGCGACCCCTACGAGGAGCAGCAACAAGCCGAGCACGTTCCAAAGCGTCAGGTAGCGTTTCAAGGCTGGCCTCCCAGGAAGCGCGCCACCGCGCGGACGATGACCTGCGCGTAGGCGCTTTGCTGCGCCGCGTTGCCGAGGCGGGCGCGGTCGTTGGCGTCGGTGAGCGAACCCAGCTCTACGAGCAGCGCCGCGCCGGGCGCGTGCTCGAGGAGGTAGAGCGGCGTCTCGGCCCGCCGCGCGCTCAGACCGATGCGCCCGAACGCCTCTTCCACGGCGTCGCTGAGCGCCGCGACTTCACCGGAGGAGCGCGCGAAGCGGCGCAGTACCGGTTGGAAGCCGCCCCGGTCCAGCAGGGTCCGCGCCCGCGCAACGAAGACGGGGACGTCGGGGCGGCTGCCCGCGTAGCGGTAGAGCACGGGACCGGGCGGCACCGCCGGGCTGCCAGCGACGTGCAGGCTGATGAAGACGTCGGCCTTGGCCGCCCATTGCGCCCGGGTGTAGACGCTGGGGTTCTCGTCGCCGTCGCGGGTCAGCACGACGCGGTAACCAAGCCGCCGCAGGCGCTGCGCCGCCTCTCGGGCCACCTTCAGGACGATCGTCTTCTCGGCGAGGTTGCCGTAGCGCACCCCGTCGTCGCCGCCGCCGTGCCCGGGATCGAGCACCACCAGCGGGCGGCGGTCGGTGGCCGGTTGAGCCGGCGGCCCCACGTAGAGCCGCACCTCCGACGGGAAGTAGGCCACCTCCACCGGCCAGCCCTCGGACCCTTCCAGCACGAGGCGCGCGCCGTAGGGGCCGGGTTCGAAGCGGATGCGGCTGAGGTACAGCCCCTGCACCTCCCGTACCTGCTCCTCGGCGCGCAGTCCCAGCAGCCACCAGCTCCCCGCGCCCGCCGGCGCGGCGTTGAGGTCGCGGTCCAGCCTCAGCACCAGGACGTCGCGGCCGTTTTCGACGCGGTGGCTGAGGCCGCGCAACGAGGCTTCGGGCAGCAACACCCTCAGCGAGGTTTCGCTGCCGCTGTACAGCGCTCCCAGCGCCCGCGAGGTCGCGCGCAGCGGAATCAGGACCCGGTCGCCGTCGCGCAGCGCCGGCGGCTGCTCGGCGGTCACCAGCTTCTTGAGCGCCGTCTTGGAAGCCGGCACCGGTGTGGCCACGTAGCGAAGGCGGCGGGGACCCAGCCCCAGGATCAGCTGCCCCTGGCCCTGCCAGTAGAGCAACCCCAAGGCGCGGGCGAACGGCTGCGCCTCGACGTAGGAGACCCCGAAGTCGCCCGGATACACCGCGGTGAGGAGGGTGCCGCCGGCCAGCAGCGGCTTCTCGGACTGGGCGAAGGCGGCGTTCAGGAGCAGAGCGAGCGCCAGGGCAAGGCGTTTCAGTACCACTTTTCCAACTCCCGTTCCACGGCGCGTTTCTTGTCGTCTTGTTTCTTCTGGTAGTCGCGCTTCCCGCGCGCCAGCGCCAGCAGCACCTTGGCGTAACCCCGCTCGTTGAAGTAGATCTTGAGCGGGACCAGCGTCAGCCCCTTCTGCTCGACCCGGCCGCGCAGCTTGTTCAGCTCGTGGCGGTGCAGCAGCAGCTTGCGGCGGCGTCGGGGTTCGTGGTTGCTGTACGACCCTTTCTCGTACGGCGCGATGTAGAGGTCTTCGAGCCAGAGCTCGCCGTTGTCGAAGCGCGCGAACGCTCCCGTGAAGTCCACCTTGCCGGCCCGGACCGACTTGACCTCGGTGCCCTTCAAGGCGATCCCCGCCTCGTAGGTTTCGAGGATCTCGTATTCGTGGCGCGCCTTGCGGTTCTCGAGCACCCCACCATTTTACCCGCGGGCGCATGAAGGTCGGCTGAACCGTGGCGCGACCCCACGCCCCTTCCATGGACTGGGTATACTGCAGTTGGTGCGAACCTACGCCTTCCCCGGACTCCTAGCCTTGGCCGTTTTTTCGGGGCTGCTGCACCTCAGCACCCAGTACCAGATCGTCCGCGCCCCCATGGGCGCGCTTTTTCTGGCCTTCGCGCTGGCGGGGCCCGCGGCCGCGTACGCCGCGGCCAGGGTGCTGCCCGGCGGCGTCGTGACCTGGGCGGGCCTCGGGCTCTTCGCCGCGGCCATGGCCGCGGGGGTATGGCTGCCGCCGGCCCTCGACGCGCTCGCCCTCGTGGGGGTCTTCCTGGCCTACGCCGGCAGCCGCGACCGCCTGCCCGAACGCGACGCCGCGGCGTTCTGGGGCTGGGTCTTCGTCTGGCCCGCCCTCGCCCTGATGCTGATCTGGAACATCTTCCCCAGCTTCTTCGCGCTCTGGATCAGCCTCTTCGACCGCTTCAACTTCATCGGCGAGAGCCGCTTCGTGGGTCTGCTCAACTACGAGATCCTCTGGAGGGACCCGCTCTTCTGGCGCGCGCTTTCCAACACCTTCTGGTATGTGGTGCTCACCGTGCCCACCGGGATCCTCCTCGGCACCGTGGTCGCGGTGCTGCTCAACGAACGCATCCGCGGCCTGGGGCTCTACCGCACGATCTACTTCCTGCCCTACATCACCGCCCTGACCGCCGCCGCCGCCGTCTGGCAGTGGATCTACCACCCCGAGTTCGGCTTCCTCAACTGGCTGCTGGGCACCCCGGGCCTCGACTGGCTGCACACCCCCGACGGCATCTTCGCCCTGGCCCTCGCGCCCCTGGGCGTCCAGCTGAGCGGCTTCTGGGCCGGGCCCAGCGTGGCCTTCACCGCGATCATGATCATGACCGTCTGGCACTTCCTCGGCTACAACGTCGTGATCCTGCTCGCCGGGCTGCAGTCCATCCCGGCGCAGTACTACGAGGCGGCCGAGCTCGACGGCGCGGGCTGGTGGCAGATGCAGCGGCACATCACCTGGCCGCTGCTCTCCCCCACCACCTTCTTCCTGGCGATCATCGGCCTGATCGGGGCGTTCCAGGTCTTCACCCAAGTCTACGTGATGACGCCCACCGGCGGGGTGCTCAACGACACGCTCACCGTCGCCATGTACCTCTACAACAAGGGCTTCCGCGACTCCGACTTCTCCTACGCCTCGGCGCTCGCGGTCACGATGTTCGTCATCATTCTGGTGCTCACCCTGATCCAGCGCCGGGTGCTCGAGCGGAGGGTGACCTATGAACACTAGGCTGCGCCACCTGCTGGGGCGGATCTTCATCTACGCGGTCCTCACCGCCGGCGCGGTCGTCATGGCCTTCCCCTTCTACTGGATGATCGCCACCAGCGTGAAAAGCCCCCAGGAGGCCCAGCAGGCTGCGCCGATCTGGTTCCCCGAGCGCATCCAGCCCGCCAACTGGCGCACCGCCTGGCGCCTGGGCGCCGAGGGCGACCGTCCCTGGTGGGGCGGGTTCGCCCCGGGCCGGACGGTGACCCTGCACCTCCGCGTCGAGGATCCGGGAGCCGGCCGTCCCCGGGCGCGCGTCCCCAAGCCGCCGGCCGTCTTCAGCGACCCGCGCAGCGAGTCGACGCGCATCCGCATCGAACCCGCCGAAGGCGGCTGGAAGATCGTGCTCGAGAACGCGGGCACCCAGCGGTTCACCACCCTGCCGCTCGTCGTCTGGATCCCCAAGGACGCCGGGAAGTTCCGCGCCGAGCTGCCTCCGGACGCCGTACGCTCGCAGCGGGGCTACTGGCGGCTGGAATGGGTCAACGTCAGCCCCGGCCTCTTCGGCTACCTCTTCCACAACTACCGCGAGGCCTGGCACGCCGCCCCCTTCGCCCGCTACTTCTTCGTCTCCTTCTTCACCGCCGGCACCCAGGTCCTGGGCGGGCTGATCATCGCCACGATGGCCGCCTTCGCCTTCGCCCGCATCCGTTTCCCCGGCCGGGAGGCCGTCTTCCTGCTCTTCGTGGCCACGATGATGATTCCCGGCGAGGTGCTGCTCATTCCCAACTACATCCTGCTGGCGAAACTCGGCTGGCTCGACACCTTCTACGCGCTGATCGTGCCCTGGCTGGCCTCGGTCTTCGGCATCTTCCTGCTGCGGCAGTTCTTCCTCTCGCTGCCGCAGGACCTCTTCGACGCCGCCCGCATCGACGGCGCCAGCTACTGGGGGATGCTCTGGCGCATCGCCTTCCCGCTGGCGGTTCCGGGCCTCGTCACCTACGGCATCTTCGCCTTCCTCGGCGCTTACAACGCGCTGCTCTGGCCGCTGATCGTCACCCAGAGCCCGGAGATGCGCACCATCCAGGTGGGGCTGCAGGCCTTCATCGGCGAGGCCGGCAGCGACTACGGTCAGCTGATGGCCGCCTCCACCATGGCCATCCTGCCGATCGTGCTCGGTTACTTCTTCGCGCAACGCCATTTCATTCAAGGCATCGCGCGGAGTGGTATCAAGTAAGGGAAAGGACGAGGAGGTGGGTATGAAGAAAGCGACTGTGCTGCTGACGTTGCTGGCGGTGGCCGGGCTGGCGCTCGCCCAGCAGAAGGCCGAGGACGTGATCAAGGCCCAGTGCGAGAAGGCCCCCGTGGTGGCCGAGTTGTGGCACGGCTTCCGCGGCGGCGCGCCGCGCGCCGCGCTCGAGAACCTGGCCGTCGAGTTCAACAAGATGAACGCCGGCCAGGGCTGCGTGCGCCCCATCAGCCAGGGCGGTTACCGCGACTTGTCCACCAAGATCAAGGCCGCCTTCGCCGCGGGCAACCTCCCGGCGATGGCCCAGGCGTTCGAGAACAACATCGCCCTCTACCTCGAGGCCGACGCGCTGCTGCCGCTCGACGGCAAGCTCGAACACCTGGCCGACCTCAACCCCTTCTTCGTGAACGCGGTCAAGTTCGACGGCAAGCTCTACGGGCTGCCCTTCAACAAGTCGGTGCAGATCCTCTACTTCAACCGCGACCTGCTCAGCAAGCACGGAATTGAGGTTCCGGGGACGCTCGACGGCTTCATCGCCGCCGCCAAGAAGATCTCGGAGGCCGAAGGCGAGCCCGTCTACTGGTTCCGCCCCGACACCTCGACCTACGCCTACTGGTTCTTCAACATGGGCGGCCGCTACCTGCACGACGGCAAGGTCGTGGTCAACAGCCCCGAGGGCGTCAAAGCGCTGGAAACCCTGGTCCAGGGCGTCAAGGACGGCTGGGCCAAGCCGATCACCTCGGGCTACATCAACCAGAACTTCGGTAAGGGCGTCTACGGCTTCTCGACCGACTCCTCCGCGGGCTACTCCTACTACCTGCGCGCCGCCAAGTTCGACCTGGGCATCGCCACGCTGCCGGGTACGGCCGAGCACCCCGGCTACGGTCTGGTGCAGGGCACCAACCTGATCGTCTTCAAGGACGTGGACGCCAAACAGCAGGCGGTCGCGTTCCAGTTCCTCAACTTCGTCAGCGGTCCCAAGGCCCAGGCCCTCTTCGCCGCCGCCACCGGCTACGTGCCGATCAACCTCAAGGCGGTCGACGAACCGGTGCTCCAGGACCACCTGATGGAAAACCCCGACTTCCAGGTCGTGATCGACCAGGCCAACTACGCCGCCTTCGAACCGGCCATTCCCGAGTGGGAGCAGATCCGCTTCGACATCCTGGGTCAGGCCATCACCGAGGCCGTCCTGGGTAAGGCCACGCCGAAGGAAGCTCTGGACAAGGCCCAGAAACAGGTCGAAGACCTGCTTTCCGGCAAGATCCGCTAAACTCCGCCCCAGACCGGCCCCCGTGGCGGCTCCGCCACGGGGGCGCTATAGTGGAGATGGCAGGCGTTTTGCCGATAAGGAACGCCCAAAGGAGGCACACCATGAAAATTGGCATCAACGGATTCGGCAGGATCGGCAGGCAGGTCTTCCGCATCATGCACGAGCGCGGCCTCGACGTCGTCCTCGTCAACGACCTCACCGACAACAAGACCCTGGCCCACCTGCTCAAGTACGACTCGGTCTACGGCAGATTCCCGGGCGAGGTGAGCTACGACGACGAATTCATCATCGTGGACGGCAAGAAGATCCATGCGACGGCCACCCGCAACCCCGAAGAGCTGCCCTGGGGCGAGATGGACGTGGACGTGGTGATCGAGTCCACCGGCGTCTTCCGCGACCGTGAGGGCGCGAGCAAGCACCTGAAGGCGGGGGCCAAGAAGGTGATTATCACCGCGCCGGCCAAGGACCCCGACGTCACCGTGGTCATCGGCGTCAACGAGGGCGACCTCAAACCCGAGCACCGGATCATCTCCAACGCCTCCTGCACCACCAACTCGCTGGCGCCGGTCATGAAGGTGCTCGACGAGGCCTTCGGCGTCAAACGCTCGATGATGACGACGGTGCACTCCTACACCAACGACCAGCGCATCCTCGACCTGCCCCACAAGGACCTGCGCCGCGCCCGCGCCGCTGCGATCAACATCATCCCCACGACCACCGGCGCGGCCAAGGCCACCGGGATCGTGCTGCCCCAGCTCGCGGGCCGCTTCGACGGCGCCGCTTTGCGGGTGCCCACGCCTACGGGCTCGATCAGCGACATCACCGCGGTGCTGGCGAAGAGCGTGACCGCCGAAGAGGTCAACGCTGCGCTGAAGGCCGCCTCGGAGGGGGAACTGAAGGGCATCCTCGGGTACAACGAAGAAGAAATCGTGCTGCACGACATCGTCGGCAGCTCCTACTCGACGATCGTGGACGCCCCCTTCACCAAGGCGATCGACAACCTGGTCAAGGTCTACACCTGGTACGACAACGAGTGGGGCTACTCGACCCGCGTCGCCGACCTGGTGGAGCTCGTCGGAAAGCAGATCTGAGCCCAAGGGAGGTGCGCCTTGCGCACGCTCAAGGAGTTGGATCCCCATAGCAAACGGGTGCTGGTCCGCGTCGACTACAACGTCCCGCTCCAGGAAGGGCGGGTGCGGGACGACACCCGCATCCGCGCCAGCCTGCCGACGCTCGAGCGCCTGCTCGCGGGCGGCGCTTCGCTGGTGCTGATGAGCCATCTGGGGCGCCCCAAGGGGGTGGACCCCGCCTTCAGCCTGGCCCCGGTGGCGCGGACGCTCGAGGTACTGCTCGGGAGACCCGTGCGTTTCGTGCCCTCGCTGCCCTCGTCCGAGGCCACCCGCGAGGCGGTGGCCGGCCTGGCCGCCGGCGAGGTGGCCCTCCTCGAGAACGTCCGTTTCGAGCCGGGCGAGAAGAAGAACGACCCCGTGCTCGCCCGCGCCTACGCCCGGCTGGGCGACGCCTTCGTCCTCGACGCCTTCGGCAGCGCCCACCGCGAGCACGCCTCGGTGGTGGGGGTGGCCCGGGAGCTGCCCAGCTACGCCGGGTTGCTGATGGAAAAAGAGGTCAAGGCGCTGGGGCGGCTGCTGCACCACCCCGAGCGGCCCTTCTGGGTGGTGCTGGGCGGCGCCAAGGTCTCGGACAAGATCGGGGTGATCGAGAGCCTGCTGCCGCGGGTGGACGGCATGGCCATCGGCGGCGCGATGGCCTTCACCTTCCTCAAGGCGGCGGGCGGCCGGGTGGGCGCGAGCCTCGTCGAGGACGACAAGCTCGAGCTCGCCCTGCGGCTTCTGGAACGCTCCCGCGAGCTCAACAAGCCGCTGCTCTTGCCCTCCGACGTGGTGGCGGCGCGGGCGATCCGCGAGGACGCCGAAACCCGGGTCGTGCCCGCGGACGCCGTGCCCGAGGGCTGGATGGGGCTCGACATCGGCCCCGCTACCCGCGAGGCCTTCACCTCCGCGCTCGCCGGGGCGCGCACCGTCTTCTGGAACGGCCCGATGGGCGTCTTCGAGACGCCCCCGTTCGACGCCGGCACCCTGGCCGTGGCCGAAGCCCTCGCCGCGCTCGAGGCCTACACCGTGGTCGGCGGCGGCGACTCGGTGGCCGCGGTGCGCCGCCTGGGCTACGCCGACCGCTTCAGCCACGTCTCCACCGGCGGCGGGGCGAGCCTGGAGTTCCTGGAGCGCGGTACCCTTCCCGGCATCGAGGCCCTGGGCGGCCTCAGCCCCGAGGAGGTGGCCCCGTGAGGACCCCGCTGCTCGCCGGCAACTGGAAGATGCACAAGACGCCCAGCGAAGCCCGCGTCTGGTTCGCGGAGTTCCTGGAGGCCAACCCCGCGCTGCAAGGCGGCGGCCGGGCGGCCGTCGAGGTGGCCCTGCTGCCCTCGTTCCCCCTCCTACCCGTCGCCGCCGAGCAGCTTGCGGGCAGCGGCGTCGCCTGGGGAGCGCAGGACGTTTCCGCGCACAGCTTCGGCGCCTACACCGGCGAGGTGGCCGCCGAGCAGCTGGCCGACCTGGGCTGCCGCTACGCCGTCGTGGGCCACAGCGAGCGCCGCGCCTACTGGAACGAGTCGGACGCCCTCGTGGCCGCCAAGGCGCGCCGCGCCATGGAAGCGGGCCTGGTGCCCATCCTTTGCGTCGGCGAGCGGCTCGAGGAGCGCGAGGCGGGGCGGGCGGTGGCCTTCACCCTCGAGCAGCTCGCAGGCAGCCTCGAAGGGGTGGAGCTCGCGACCGGCGAAGAGCTGGTAATCGCCTACGAGCCCGTCTGGGCCATCGGCACCGGCAAGACGGCCTCCTCCGGCGACGCCCAGGCCATGGCCGCCGCCATCCGCGGCTTTCTGGCCGAACGCTTCGGCGAGGCCGTGGCCGCGCGCACCCGCATCCTCTACGGCGGCTCGATGAAACCCGCGAACACCGCCGAGATCCTGGCCGGCCCCGACGTGGACGGCGGCCTCGTCGGCGGCGCGAGCCTCGAGGTGGCCTCCTTCAGCGCCATGGTCGAAGCCGCGGGGTAGCTTCCCGCGCCTGTTACGACGCCGGGGCCCGGGCCCCGGCGTTCTTGCGTCCTAAGAGGCGACGAGGCGCTCGAGGAACTCGCGGTGCAGTCGGTCGTCGCCGGTCAGCTCGGGGTGAAAGGCGGTGGCCCAGAGGCGGTCCTGCTCCGCGAAGACGACGCGGCCCTGGTAGCGAGCGCGTACCCGCACCCCCTCCCCCACCCGTACGATCTCGGGGGCGCGGATGAAGACGGCGCGGAAGGGGGCGTCGAGGCCCTCGACCTCCAGGTCCGCCTCGAAGGAGTCCACCTGGCGCCCGAAGGCGTTGCGGCGCACGGCGATGTCCATGATCCCCAGGTGGGGCTGCCGGTAGTCCAATATTTCCCGAGCCATCCAGATCGCCCCGGCGCAGGTTCCCCAGACGGCCAGGTTTCCGGCCCGATAAGCCGCGCGCACCGCGGCGTCGAGTCCGTACTCGGCGGCCAGTTTGCCGATGGTGGTGGACTCGCCCCCGGGTACGACGAGGCCGCCCAGCCCCTCCAGGTGCCCCGGCAGGCGCACCTCGCGTACGCGCGCGCCCAGGCGCTCGAGCATCTGCTTGTGTTCACGGAAATCGCCCTGAAGGGCCAGCACACCGACGTTCTTCGCCTCGCTCACGCCCTCCAGCTTAGCGCCGCCGGGCGAAAAAGAGAACCCCCGCCGCGGCGGGGGTTCTTCGCAAAAGCCGTGCTCACCAGCCGCGCCGGGCCATGCGCTCTTCCTCGCTGAGCTCGTCGAGGTTGATGCCGACCATCGGCTCGCCCAGGTCCTCGCTCACCTCGGCGAGGATCTCGGGGTCGTTGTAGTGGGTGACCGCGCGCACGATGGCGCGGGCGCGGCGGGCGGGGTCGCCCGACTTGAAGATGCCCGAGCCCACGAAGACGCCGTCCATGCCCAGGTGCATCATCAGCGCCGCGTCGGCGGGGGTGGCCACGCCGCCGGCGGCGAAGTTGACGACCGGCAGGCGGCCGTGCTCGTGCACGTAGCGGACCAGCTCGTAAGGGGCCTGGAGGTTCTTGGCCTCGGCCATGAGCTCGTCTTCGCGCATCCCCTGGATGCGGCGGATGGCCTTCATGACGTTACGGGCGTGGCGCACCGCCTCCACCACGTTGCCGGTGCCGGCCTCCCCTTTGGTGCGGATCATGGCCGAGCCCTCGGCGATGCGGCGCAGGGCTTCGCCCAGGTCGCGGGCGCCGTTGACGAAGGGGACCTTGAAAGCCCACTTGTCGATGTGGTGCTCCTCGTCGGCCGGGGTGAGGACCTCGGATTCGTCGATGAAGTCGACCCCCAGGGCCTCGAGGATCATGGCCTCGGCGAGGTGGCCGATGCGCACCTTGGCCATCACCGGGATGCTGACCGCGGCCATGATCTCCTTGATGACCTTGGGGTCGGACATGCGCGCCACCCCACCCTGGGCTCGGATGTCGGCGGGGACGCGCTCGAGCGCCATCACCGCCACCGCGCCAGCCTCTTCGGCGATCTTGGCCTGCTCGGGCGTGGTCACGTCCATGATCACGCCGCCCTTGAACATCTCTGCGAAACCCGTCTTTACGCGCAGGGTACCTTTTTCCATGGAGCTCTCCTTCTTATTTGGGCAGGAAACTCAGGGGGTTTTGGGTCTTGCCGCGGATGCGGACCTCGAGGTGCAGGTGGGGACCGGTGGCGAAGCCGGTGCGGCCCACGTAGCCGACGAGGGCGCCCTGCTTCACCTGCTGGCCGCGCCGCACGGCGATGCGCGACATGTGCGCGTACAGGGTCTCCACGCCGCCCCCGTGGTCGATCTTGACGTAGTAGCCGTAGCCCACGCGCGACCACCCCGCCGCGGTCACGATGCCGCCCTTGGCCGCGTAGATCGGCGTGCCCTGGGGGGCGGCCATGTCCAGGCCGGTGTGCACCCGGCGGAACCTGCGGTAGTAGCGGGCGTCGTGGTAGGTCGCGGTGATGCGGAACTTGGTGAGCGGCCACTGAAAACCCTTGGCCGAGGTGCCGCCGCGGTAGGCCACCTGCCGCAGCCGCGCCGCGCGCTCGGCGGCCAGGCGGCGACGGCGCTCTTCGGCCAGCCGGCGCTCCTCCTTGCGGCGTTCCTCGAGCCGGGCCATGGCCTCGCGCGCGGCGATGCCGGGGATGAGGACGCGGTCGCCGGGTTTGAGGTCGAGGGGGTTGTCCAGGCCGTTGGCGCGCGCCAGACGGGCCATGTCGACGCGGTAACGACGGGCGATGGTCTCGAGGTTCTCCCCCTCACCCACGGTAATCAGGAGTCCGCGCTCGCCGGTGGGCACGAAGAGCTTGGTGCCGACGCTGAGGCGGTCCAGGCTGGCGAGGTCGAGGTTGGCGGAAACCAGGTCGATGATGCGTAGGCCGAACTGGCCTGCGATGCGCTCGAGCGAGTCGCCCGGGCGCACGGTGTAGACCTGCACCCCCGGGGGGAGCCGCGGCTCGTCCTTCTGCTTGACCTCGATGGGCACCTTCAGCGTCTGCCCCGGCTTGAGCAGGTCGCGCTTGAGGCCCGAAAGCTTCTTGATCTCGCCGAGGTCGCTGCGGTAGCGCGCCGCGATGAGGAGCAGCGACTCGCCGGGCTTGACGGTATGAAAAACCACCCCGTAGCTCGGGGCGGGTTCCAGCACGACGACTTCCTGCGGGGGGCGGAGCGTGGCTTCGAGTTCGGGCAGGATCTCCAGGGGCGAGATCGGTATGGCCAGCAGGCTACCCGCAAAGAGCCACGAGAGTGTTAATCCACGACGGTTCGCCACGCACGCCTCCAACGGGGATTATACCCCGATGCCTACTTTGCCGCTAGGGTAGCCAGGAATTCCTGATTGGACTTGGTGCGCTTGAGGCGGCCCAGCAGCATCTCCATGGCCTCGGCCGGGTCCATGTCGGCGAGCACCTTGCGCAGCAGGCACATCTTGTGCAGCACCTCTTCGCCGAGCAGCAGCTCTTCGCGGCGGGTGCCCGACTTGAGGATGTCGATGGCCGGGAAGATGCGCCGCTCCTCGAGCCGGCGGGAAAGGTGCAGCTCCATGTTGCCGGTGCCCTTGAACTCCTCGAAGATCACGTCGTCCATGCGGCTGCCGGTCTCCACCAGCGCGGTCGCCAGGATGGTCAGCGAGCCGCCGCCGCGGATGTTGCGCGCCGCGCCCAGAAAGCGCTTGGGGAAGTGCAGTGCCGCCGAGTCGAGGCCGCCCGAGAGGGTGCGCCCGGTGGGCGGGGTGACCAGGTTGTTGGCGCGCGCCAGTCGGGTGATCGAGTCGAGCAGGATGACGACGTGGCCGCCCTCCTCGACGATACGGCGGGCGCGCTCGTGGACGAACTCGGCCACGCGGATGTGGTTCTGGGGCGGTTCGTCGAAGGTGCTGGCGATGACCTCGGCCTTCTCGACCGACTCGCGGAAGTCCGTGACCTCCTCGGGCCGCTCGTCGATGAGCAGCACGATCACCTTGACGTCGGGCTCGTTTTCCAGGATGGCGTTGGCGACCTTCTTCAGCAGCGTCGTCTTACCGGCCTTGGGCGGCGCCACGATGAGGCCGCGCTGGCCGCGCCCGATCGGCACCAGCAGGTCGATGACGCGGGTGGAGAGCTCCTCGGGGGTCGTCTCCAGCTTGAGCTGGCGGTCGGGGAACTGGGGCACCAGCTCGTCGAACTTGGGGCGCTTGACGGCCTGGGCGGGCTCGAGCCCGTTGATGGCCTCCACCCGGATCAGGGTGCCGTAGCGCTCGTTCTCGCGCGGCGGCCGCGCCTTGCCGACGATGTAGTCGCCGGTGCGCAGCTGGAACTGCTTGATCAGGCCGGCGCTGACGATGACGCTGCGGGAGTCGAGGTTGTAGACGTTGTCCTGGAGGAAGCCGTAGCCGTCGGGGCTGGTCTCCAGGTAGCCCTTGGCGAGGGAGAGCCCCTCGTCCTGGGCCTGGTGCTCCAGGATGGCCATGATGAGCTCGTCCTTGCCGAGCTTCTTGTAGTTCTTGATGCCCATCTGCGCCGCGAGCAGGTGCAGCTCCGGCAGGATCTTGGCGTTGAGTTCCTTGTAGGTCTGGGGGGTTTCGGTGGTGGTCTTTTTCTTGCTCATAGTTCTTGCTTCGCCTTCTCCCAGTCGGCCAGGAAGCGGTCGATGCCGATCTCGGTCAGCGGGTGCCGGACCATGGCCTTCAGGACCTTGTAGGGAACCGTGGCGATGTCGGCCCCGGCCACCGCGGCGGCGGTGACGTGCTGCGGATGCCGCACCGAGGCGGCGATGATCTCGGTGCCGAGGTCGTGGACGTCGAAGATCTCGCGGATGGTACGGACCAGCTCGACCCCGTCCCAGCCGATGTCGTCGACCCGGCCCAGGAAGGGGCTGACGTAGCGGGCGCCCGCGCGGGCGGCGAGCAGGGCCTGGTTGGCCGAGAAGACGAGGGTCATGTTGACCGCGACGCCCTCGTCCGCCAACACCCGGCAGGCGCGGAGCCCCGCCTCGGAGATGGGCAGCTTGACGACGACGTGCTCGCTGAGCGCCGCGAGCCTGCGCCCCTCCTCCACCATGCCTTCGGGGTCGGTGGCCAGGGCCTCGGCCGAGACCGGGGCCTGCACCAGCTCGGCGATCTCGCGCACGATCTCCGTAAAGCGCGCGTAGAACGCCTCCTCGCTGTCGAAACGCTCCCCGGCTTCCCCCAACGCCTTCGCGACCAGGCTGGGGTTGGTGGTCACGCCGGCGAGCACGCCCAATGCGTGGACTTCACGGATCTCCTGCACGTTGGCGGTATCGAGGTATAACTTCATGGGGCTCCTTCTTCGTTTTCCTTGGAAAAACCGCTTTCGAGGTTTAACTTATTGTACTAAGCGCACGTGAGAACTTCAAGTTGCAGCTCGGGTGCGGTCTTTTGTAGGATGGCGGCAGACCGCGGCCTACCGAGGGAGGATTATACCCCCCGACCGCCGCGGTGTAAAGGCTGCGAAGGGGACGCGAACGGGGTCCGCCTCCACTCAGCGAGCCGGGAGGGTGCGAGCCGGCTGGAGGTCCCGGGAGCCATCGCCCCCGAGCCGCGGGAAGAACGGCCGCAAGGCTCAGTAGACCCCGCCGGGTGCGCCCGTTACAGCGCCAAAGAGAGCGTGGCGGCTTCGCCGCCGGAGGCGGGAAGTAGGAAGCGGGTAGTGGGATACCCACGCCCCACAACCCACATCCCACATCCGGGCACAGCCCCACGAAGCGCGGTGGTACCGCGGAGCCCAGGCTTCGTCCGCGCGCATCCCTTGAGGTGCGCGCGGTTTTCTTTGAGGAGGACGTATGGCCGAAGAGCGACTGTTTCAACCCGTCGAAGACGTGCACTTCCCCAAGCTCGAGGAGGCGGTGCTCGAGTTCTGGCGCACGCACCGCATCGTCGAGAAGAGCTTTGCGGCCAACGAAGGGGCCGAGCAGTACACCTTCTACGAGGGCCCGCCGACGGCCAACGGCCGCCCCGGGGTGCACCACGCGCAGGCGCGCAGCTACAAGGACCTCTTCCCCCGCTTCAAACTGATGCAGGGCTACCACGTCCCCCGCAAGGCCGGCTGGGACACCCACGGCCTGCCGGTGGAACTGGAGGTCGAGAAGAAGCTGGGCCTGGGGCACAAACGCGAGATCGAAGCCTACGGCATCGACCGCTTCAACGAAGCCTGCCGCGCCTCGGTCTTCGAGTACGAGGGTGAGTGGCGCAAGTTTACCGAGCGCATCGCCTTTTGGGTCGACCTCGACGACGCCTACCGCACCCTCGACCCCAGCTACATCGAGTCGGTCTGGTGGAGCTTGGGGGAGCTATGGAAGAAGGACCTGCTCTACCGCGACTACAAGGTGGTGCCCTACTGCCCCCGCTGCGGCACGCCGCTTTCGAGCCACGAGGTCGCCCAGGGCTACGCCGAGATCACCGACCCCTCGGTCTTCGTCCGCTTCCCGCTCAAGCAGCCCGAGGCCTTGGGCCTGGGGGGCGAAACGGTAAGCCTGCTCGTCTGGACGACCACCCCCTGGACGCTTCCCGGCAACGCCGCCGCCGCGCTCAACCCCGACTTCGACTACGCCGCCTTCCGCGTCGGCGACGAGGTGCTCGTCCTCGAGGAAGGGCTGGGGCGGCGGATCCTGGGCGAGGAGACCGAGGTGGTGCGGCGCTGGAAGGGCCGCGAACTCGAAGGGCTCGACTACACGCCTCCCTTCGACTTTGTCCACGCCGAGACGCGCGCCTGGTACACCGTCCTCGCCGACTACGTCACCAAGGACGACGGCACCGGCATCGTGCACCAGGCCCCGGCCTTCGGGGCCGAGGACATGGAGGTGGCGCGCCGTTACGGCCTGCCGGTCCTGCGCACCGTCGACGACGAGGGCAAGCTGACCGTCGGCCCCTGGAAGGGGCTGTTCTTCCGCGAGGCCAACAAGGAGATCGTGCGCGACCTGCGCGACCGCGGCCTGCTCTTGAAGCGCGAGGACTACCTGCACAACTACCCCCACTGCTGGCGCTGCAAGACGCCGCTGATGTACTACGCCACCGATACCTGGTTCATCAAGAACACCGCCTACAAGGACCGCCTGATCGAGCTCAACGAACAGATCAACTGGGTGCCCGAGCACATCAAGCACGGTCGCTACGGCGACTGGCTCAAGAACCTGGTGGACTGGGCGCTCTCGCGCAACCGTTACTGGGGCACCCCGCTGCCCATCTGGGTCTGCGAGGACTGCGGCAAGGAGGAGCTGATCGGCAGCTTCGCCGAACTCGAGCGCCGCTGGGGCCGTCCCCTGCCCGCGGACTTCGACCCCCACCGGCCCCACGTGGACGCCATCGAGCTGACCTGCGAAGGCTGCGGCGGCACCATGAAGCGGGTTCCCTACGTGATCGACGTCTGGTACGACTCAGGGTCCATGCCCTTCGCCCAGCACCACCACCCGTTCGAGAACCGGGAGGTCTTTGCGCGCAGCTTCCCCGCCGACTTCATCTCCGAGGGCATCGACCAGACCCGTGGCTGGTTCAACAGCCTGCACCAGCTGGGCACGATGCTCTTCGACTCGGTGGCCTTCAAGAACGTGATCTGCCACGGCCTGATGCTCGACGAGGCGGGGCTGAAGATGTCGAAGTCGCGCGGCAACGTCGTGGATCCCTGGTCCATCATCTCCGAGTTCGGCGCCGACGCCCTGCGTTGGTACGTCTACGTCTCCGCGCCGCCCGAGGCCAACCGCCGCTTCGGGCCCAACCTGGTGCGCGACGTGGTGCGCGACTATTTCCTGACGCTGTGGAATACCTACAAGTTCTTCGTCACCTACGCCAACCTCGACCGCCCCGACCTCGCCTCCCCGCCCCCGGTGGCCGAGCGGCCCGAGATGGACCGCTGGCTGGTGGCGCGGCTGCAGGAGCTGGTGCGTCAGGTGACCGAACGCCTCGAGGCCTACGATCCCACGGGCAGCGCCCGGGCGCTCCGGCGCTTCGTCGTCGAGGAGCTCTCCCAGTGGTACGTGCGCCGGAACCGGCGCCGCTTCTGGAAGAACGAGGACGCGGCCGACCGTGAGGCCGCCTACGCCACGCTCTGGGAGGCCCTGGTCACGGTCACGCACCTGACGGCCCCCTTCACCCCCTACTTGGCCGAGGCGCTCTACCAGAACCTGGTGCGCTCGGTGCGCGAAGACGCCCCCGAATCCGTGCACCTGGCCCGCTGGCCCCGTGCCGAGGCGGCGCTCGAGGACCGCGAGCTGGTGCGCTGGATGGACGCGGTCATCGAGGTCGTGGACCTGGCCCGCTCCGCGCGCGCCAAGTCGGGGGTGAAGACCCGCATTCCCCTGCCCGAGCTGCTCGTGACCGCCCCCTCGGCCGAGGCCCGCCAGGGGCTCGAGCACTTCGCCGCCGAGCTGGCCGACGAGCTGAACGTGAAGCGGGTGCGCGTGGCCGAGCCCGACGAAACCCTGCTCAGCTACCGGGTCAAACCCAACCTGCCCAAGCTGGGTCCCAAGTACGGCCGCGACCTGCCCCGGCTGCGGCAGGCCCTGGCGGCCGCCGACCCCGCGCAGGTGGCCCGCGCCGTGCGCGAGGGCCGCGCCGTCGAGCTCGAAGATTTCGTGCTGGAGCCCGACGAGGTGCTCATCGAGGCGACGGCCCCCGAAGGCTACGTCGCCCTCGAGAAGGGGGGCTACCTGGCCGCGCTCGACACCCGCTACGACGAGGGACTCTACCTCGAGGGGCTGGCCCGCGAGCTGGTGCGGGCGCTGCAGCAGGCGCGCAAGGAGATGGACCTGCACGTCGCCGACCGCATCCGGGTGGGTTTCGAGGCCTCGGGCCGCTTCGCCCGCGCGCTCGAGGCCTACGGCAGCCGCATCGCCGAAGAGACGCTGGCGCTCGAGCTCGCCGCGGGCGCGCTTCCCGGCGCCTTCGAAACGCACATCGAAGACGCCGAGGACGGCCAGGTGCGCTTCTGGATCCAGCGGGTCTGAACGCGGACGGCCAACGACGGCGCCCCGGCCTGCGGGGCGCCTTTGGCTATCCGAAGATGGCGTGGAAGTACAGGCCCTGGGCCCAGTCGAGCATGCGCGAGATGGGCCCGTTGAGCTGCATGTCGGCGATGATGAGCACGAAGGTGTAGAGGGCGTAGCGGTCGAGCTGCCAGATGAGCGGGTGGTAACGCACCGGCACCAGCGCCATGAGAATGCGCGAGCCGTCGAGCGGCGGCACCGGGACCAGGTTGAACAGCGCCAGGATCAGGTTGATGAGCCCCGCGTAGAAGGCCACCAGGCTGAGCAGCCCGGCCCAGCCTGCGGGCTGGCCCTCGACCAGGGCGAGGTAAACGGCCTGGGGCTGGGCCTCCTTGAGGGCGTAGAGCAGGAAGCCGAACAACGCCGCCAGGGTGAGGTTGATGACGATTCCGGCGATGGAGACCGCGAAGAGGCCCGCGCGGTAGGGGCGCAGGCGCGTGGTGTCGATGGGCACCGGCTTGGCCCAGCCTACGCCCACGAAGAGGAGCAGCAACACCCCCATGGGGTCGAGGTGCTTGAGGGGGTTGAGGGTGAGGCGGCCCATCCGGCGCGCGGTGTCGTCACCGAACAGGTAGGCGGCCACCCCGTGGCCTAGCTCGTGAAGCACCAGCGAAAAGGTGAGCACGGTGACGAGGACGACGAAGGCCAGCGGGTCTTGAGCGAGCAGTTGGATCAGCATCTCAGAGTCCGATCAGGCGCAGCAGGGTCTGCAGCAGGCCCATCAGGCCCGCCTGAACCGCGCCGAGCACGCCGGTGTAGCTGAGGACGAGGAAGATGAGGATGAAGCCGATCGGCCCGTAGGAGGCCAGCTGGTCCATGAAGCGCCGCGCCTCGTAGCTTCCCGCCGCGTAGATCGCGCGCGCCCCGTCGAGCGGCGGCACCGGGAAGAGGAAGACGGCCGCCTCGATGACCATCACGCCCGCCGCGACCTGCAGACCGAAGGCGATCTGGTCGAGGCCCAGGGAACGGGGCAGCAGGCTCGCCACCAGCAGGTAGACGAAGGCGGCGAGGAGGAAGCCCACCGGCCCCGAGAGCGCCACGATCAGCCCCTTGGACCCGTTCAGGCGGAAGGGTACGCTGCGCGGCCAGCCAAAACCCAAGAGGGCCAGGAAGAGCAGGCCTAAGGGGTCGAGGTGGGTCTTGGCGTCGAGGGTGAGGAACCCCATGCGGCGCGGGAGCGCGTCGCCGTAGCGATCGGCCAGCCAGGCCTGCACCAGGTTGTGCACGACCAGGCCGAAGGCGGCGGCGGCGAAGGCCACGAGGAAGACGAGCGGCTGGCTAAGGTAAACGAGAAGTCCCATAGTCTTCCATTAGTTTACGGGCCAACGTGAGCTCTTCCTCATAGCCGCTCACCTCGCCGCGGGCGCGCGCGGCCTCGACCTCACGCAGGATGCGGCCGACCGCCGGACCCGGCTCCATGCCCAGCTCGATCAGGTCGCGGCCGCGGAGCCGGCGCGTGGGCTTCCAGACCCACTCGGCGCGGTCGGGGAAGCGCGCAGCGAAGGCCAGGGCCAGGGCCTCGCCGCCCTCGCGCAGCGCCTCGGGCCGGTCGGGCGGCTTCTGCAGCAGCCCAAGGTGGGACAGCAACCGCTGCGGCCAGCCGAAGCGGCGGACCAGCGCCTCGGGGTCGGGGCTCGCGAGCAGCAGCAGGTAGAGGTAGGCTTCCGGAGGCACCGAGCGCTCCGGCTTCTGGGCCTCGAGGCGCTCCAAGGCGGCCCACACCTCCGCGTCGGGGCGGAATCCGTAGAGCGCCTCGAGCAGGCCGTAGCGCTCGGCCAGACGCAGCACCCGCAGCGGGCTCGGCTCGGCGAGGGCCAGCATCAGCTCGCGCCGCAGCCGGCTCGTCGCCGCGGCGCCGGGCGGACGCTTGCGCAGCTCCTCGATCTGACGCTCGGCCTCGGGGTGGAAGCGGAAGCCCAGCCGCGCCGCCAGCCGCAGGCCGCGCAGCACGCGGCTGGGGTCTTCGATGAAGCTGAGCGGGTGCAGCGGGCGGAGCGTGCGCGCTTCGAGGTCGTGCAGCCCCCCGAAGGGGTCGATCAGCGCCTCGGGCCGCGGGGCGATCCGGTAGGCCATCGCGTTGACCGTAAAGTCGCGGCGCGCCAGGTCGCGGTTGAGGGTGCTGGGCCGTACCCGCGGCAGGGCGCCGGGGCTCGGGTACTCCTCCTCGCGCGCGGTCGCCAGGTCCACCTCGACCCCGGTGCCCAGCCGCGCGTGCGCGGTGCCGAAGGCGAAGTGGACCCCGTAGCTGCCGCCGAAGCGCCGGGTCAGGAACTGCGCCACCTCTCCGGGGTCCAGGCCCTCGAGGACCAGGTCGACGTCGGGGCTGGCCTCCCCTAGCAAAGCGTCGCGCACCGCGCCGCCCACCAGGTAGAGGGCGCCGCGGGGATAGGCCTCGGCCAGGGCGTCGAGAACCTCGCGCACCCCTTCGGAAAGGCCTTCGCGCACGCGTTCGGTCCAGGCCGCCTGCTCGGCGGGGGGCATGCGGTAGAGGTCGGTGCGGGTGAAGATGCCCTTCGCGCGGCCCTCTTCGTCGAGGACGAGCACGCGGCCGGCCCCTTCCTTGAGGGCGCGCCGCGCCTCCGAAAGGGGCGCGTCCTCGGGGAGCGTGCGCGGGACGGTGGCGAAACCGCGCACCGCCCCCGAGCCCATGCCGTAGCGCACGGCCCGCTCGAGGTCGCGTCGGCGCACGACGCCGACGACGCGGCCCTCCTCGTCGGTCACCGGCAGCCCCCCAAAGCCGCGCTGGCGCATCCGCACCAGGGCCTCCTCGGCGCTGAGCTCGGCGGGCACCGTCTCCACCAGCCGCGTCATCACCTCGCTCAGGCGCGGCTCGGGCGCGAGGTAGGGCTCGAGCGCCTCCTCCACCCGCTGCAGCACCGCGCGGGGCGCGCCCTCCGCGCGCGCGAAGGCCGCGCGCGCGTGCCCGCCCCCGTCGAAGCGTTCCGAAAGCAGCCGGCCTACGTCGAGGCGGCCCTTGCTGCGGGCGATCACCAGGGTCTGACCGTCGAGGCGCAGCGCCATGAAGACGGCGTCCACCTCGTACAGGTCGATCAGGGTGTGGGCCAGGGGGGCGAGCGCGGGTACGTAGCCTTCGTGCTCCGCCCAGGTCAGGGCGATGCGCAGGCCGCCGCGCTCGACGACCCGCAGGTGCTCCATCAGCGCCGCGAGCATCGCGCGCGCCACGGGGTCGGGGTGGCTGCGCACCCAGTCGCGCACCGCGGTGAGGCCGGCGCCGTGCTCGAGCAGCCAGGCGCCGACCTCGAGATCGGTCGCGGTGGTTCCGGGGTAGGTGAATCCGCCGGTGTCCTCCCAGAGCCCCGCGTAGGCGAGGGTGGCGTCGCCGGGGTGCGGGGCGATCCCCCGCGCCCGCATGATCTCGGCGATGACGGTGACCGTCGCCCCGAAGGGGCGCACCGCGCCGCCGCTGGCCGGCAGGTCGCCGGGGGCGCGCGGGTGGTGGTCGTAGACGACGAAGGGAACCTTCCCCACCAGGGCCTTGAACGGGCCGATCCGTTCGGGCCGGGCGGTGTCGCAGACGATGACCCGCCCCACCTCGTCCAGGTCGACCTCGTCCTCGTCGAGGAGGGCGAGGTGGTCGGCGAAGAGCCGGGTGACCTCGCGCACCCTGCCCTCGAGCCCCCCCAGGCGCACGAGCCGCGCGCCGGGGTGCAGGTAGCGCGCCAGCACCATCGAACCCAGCGCGTCGAAGTCGAGGTTTTCGTGCCCGACGATGACGTCCACGGCAACCCCAGTCTACGCGAGGGGCTAGCCCAGGGCGTAGAGCACGCGCTGCAACGCCTCGGGGTAGTCCGCGGGCGCGAGGCCGCGTTTGCGCACGCGGAAACCCGGCGGGTAACGCGTGGGCTCCACGGCGAAGGGCAGCTCGCGCAGGGCCCGGGCGTCGTAGTCGAGCGGCCAGCGGCCGACGACGAGCTGCAGATAGGCGCCGTCTTCGGTGATCGATCGCACGCCCTTCTGCTCGGCCAGGATCCGCAGGCGGGCGAGCGCGAAGAAGGCCGCGGCTTCCTGCGGTGGTTCGCCGTAGCGGGCCCTGACCTCGCGCACGATGCGGGCCAGCTCCGCGAGGCCGCGGGCCTCGGCGAGGCGGCCGTAGAGGCGGCTGCGCTCGCCGGCGTCGGGGACGTACGCCGGGGGGATGCGCGCGGAGACCGCGAGGTCGAGGGTGGTGTGCCCGGGCTTTTGGACCTCCTCGCCCTTGAGCTTGCGGATCGCCTCCGCCAGCAGCTCGGTGTACACCTCGAAGCTGACGGCCTGCACGTGGCCGTGCTGCTCCGGCCCCAGCAGGTTGCCCACCCCGCGGATCTCCATGTCCTTCTCCGCGAGACGGTGGCCGCTGCCCAGGTCGGTCAGGTCGGCGAGGGCGGCGAGCCGCCGCTCGGCGGCCTCGGTGAGCCGCGGCGGGTGGAAGAGGTAGGCGTAGGCCTCCCGCTCGCGGCGGCCGACGCGGCCGCGCAGCTGGTAGAGGCTGGCGAGGCCGAGGCGGTCGGCGCGCTCGATCAGGATGGTGTTGGCCTCGGGGATGTCGAGGCCCGACTCCACGATCGTGGTGGCGACGAGCAGGTCGAAGGCGCCGCGGGCGAAGTGGCGCATCACCTCCTCGATCTCGCGGTCCGCCATGTGCCCGTGCACCACCCCGATGCGGGCCTCCGGCAGCAGCGCCTCCAGGTAGCGGGCGCGGGCCTCGATGCTGGCGATGCGGTCGTGCACGTAGAAGGCCTTGCCGCCGCGCTCCATCTCGAAGAGCACGGCCTCCCGCACCAGCGCCGGATCGAAGGGGGCGACGACGGTCTGGATCGGCTTGCGCCCGGGGGGCGGCGTCTGGATGCTGGAAACGTCCTTCAGCCCCACCAGCGCCTGGTAGAGGGTGCGCGGGATGGGCGTGGCCGAGAGGCTGAGGACGTCGAGACCTTCGGCCATCTCCTTGATGCGCTCCTTCTGGGCGACCCCGAAGCGGTGCTCCTCGTCCACGATCAACAGGCCCAGCTGCTTGAAGCGGACGCGTTCGGAGAGCAGGCGGTGGGTACCGATCACCACGTCGATCCGCCCCTCCGCCAGCCCGGCCTCGATGCGCCGGCCCTCGGCTTCGGGGGTGAAGCGGGAGAGCAGGGCGACGCTGACGGGAAGCTCGGCGTAGCGCTCTGCGAAGGTGCGGTAGTGCTGCTCGGCGAGCAGGGTGGTGGGCGCCAGGTAGGCGACCTGACGCCCGTGCCCCACCACCCGGTGGGCCGCGCGCAGGGCGATCTCGGTCTTACCGAACCCCACGTCGCCGCTGACGAGGCGGTCCATGGGGTGAGGGGTTTCGAGGTCGCGCAGCACGTCCTCGAGCGCACGCGCCTGGTCTTCGGTGAGTTCGTGGGGGAAGCCCGCCTCGATGAGGGGATCCCAGTCGGGCAGCGCGGGGTAGGCCGTACCCGGCGCCTGCTGCCGCTTGGCGTAGAGAACGAGCAGGCGCTGGGCCAGCGCCTCGGCGTCGGCCTCGGCGCGGGCCTTGGCCCGCTGCCAGTCCTTCCTGCCTAGGCTGGACAGCCGCGGCGGCTCGTCCGAGGTTCCGGGGTGGCGGCGCAGCAGCGGCAGCTGCTCCACGGGGACGTAGAGCTGCCCCTCGCCGGCGTAGCGCAGGACCAGGTAGTCGCGCACCGCGCCCAGGACCTCGCGGCTTTCGAGGCCTTCGAAGCGGCCGATGCCGTGCTCGGGATGCACCAGGTAGTCGCCTACGGTCAGGGCGCCCGGGTCTTCCGGCGCCGCCTGCAGGACGCGCCGGCTGCGCGCGTGGGCCGCCCCGCCGAAAGCGAAGAGGAGCGGCTCGGTCAGGTAGACCGTGCGCTCCTCCCGGTGGACGAAGCCACCCTCGAAGGGCGCGGGTACCAGCTGCACTCCCGGACGCTCCTCCACCGTACGCAGAGTGGCTTGCGGCAGGTCCGCGAGGTAGCGCTCGCTCAGGTAGGCGCGCGTCCTGTCGTGGCGGTAGAAGAGGACGACCCGGTAGTCCGCCTCGAGCCAGCCGCGCACGTCGGCGGCGAAGCGGTCGAGCCGCGCCCGGTACGGCGCCAGCGGCTCGAAGGGGGGGCGCTCCACCGGCCGCTCGGGTCCGCCGAGGCCGAAGGCCACGACCTCACGCTGGGCAAGCAGAGCCCAGATCTCTTCGGACAGGGTCGCGGGGCGGTCGAGGAAGACCGTCCCCTCGTAGGCCGCCAGTGCCGCCACCGTCGCCTCCGGAGCCCGCCCCGAAGCCGGCGTCAGCACCGCCCGGGAACGCCGCTCACCGCCGACGAAGATCGCTTCGATCGTATCGCCGAAGAACTCGAGCCGCAGGTCGGCCACCTCCAGGACCTCGCCGCGCACGGTGTAGCCACCCGGCTCGTCGCGACGGTAGCCCAGTTTTTCCAGTTTGTCGAGGAGGCGGTCGCGCAGCAGGCGCTCGCCCTCGCGAAAGACCACCCGCCAGGCTTCGGGGTCGCGGGGGAACGGGCGCAGGGCGGCCGCCTGGTCAAGGAGGACGCGGCGGGCGAAGCCGTAGGCCTCGAGTCCAGGATTGACCCAGACCCCGCGCCCGAAGGCCTCGAGGTCGGCGTAGAGGCGCACGCGGTCTTCGGGGGCGACGAGGACCGTCGGCTCGGCGGCGCGGGCCCAGAGGTAGGCGCGCGCCACCTGCGGCAGGCCCGGCAGGTACCGTCCGCTGATCGCTGGGGGGGCGGTCTCCTTCACGTCCACATCCGAGCATAAACTTTACACCCGTTTCGTTAGAATGGGCTTCGTGCGCGCAGACGACGTCGCCAACGCTACCCGACCGAGGACGCACGAATGAGGCGCTGGCTGGAACGCGCGCCCTGGCCTCCCGGCCGGCTCGCGCCGCTGGCGACCCTGATCGCGCTCGTCGGGCTGGTGGAGCTGACGCGAACCGGCCTTTACACCGTCTACCTGCCCCGCAGCCTGGGGCCCGTCCTGGGCCTGGGGGTCGTGGGGTTGGCCGCCAGCCTGCAGTACCTGGCCGACACCCTGGGGCGCTCGGCGGGCGGCCACCTGGGGGAGCGCCGCGGCCTGCGGCGGGTCCTCCCCGCCGCCGCCGCGCTCTCGGCGGTCAGCGCCCTGGGGGTGCTCTACGCCCCCGGCGTCGGCTGGCTGCTCGCCGCTTCGCTGGCCAACGGCCTCGTCATCGCCCCGCTCTGGCCGGCGATGATGACCTACTCGAGCCGCGCCGCACGCGACGGCGAGGACGGCCGCGCCGTCGGCTTCACCCAGTCCCTGGTCGCGCCCTTCATCGGTCTGGGGGTGCTGCTCACCGGCTTCCTCTTCGACCACGACCCGCGGCTCGCGGCCGCGGCGCTGGCGGCGGTGCAGCTCCTCGTCTTCCTGCTGGCAGCGGCGATCCTGTTCCGCTTCCGCAGCACCGCCCCCCAGCCCCGGCCGACGAGCCCCTTCCCCTGGCGCAAGCTCGCCTCGCTGGCGCCGGGGGCGCTTTCGCAGCTGCTGGCCTTCGGCCTGCTGGCCCCGGTCTTCTTTCCCTTCATCGACCGCCTGGGGCTGGGCACGCGCGAGCTGGTGCTGGCCCTCGCCCTGGGCGGAGGGCTCGAGTACCTGCTCCTCTCCCCCCTGGGCCGGCTCGCCGACCGGCTCGGCCCCGCGCGCACCCTGGTGCCTGCGCTGCTGCTGGCGGCACTGGCCCTGATCGCCTTCTCGGAAGTGCGCGGCTTGGGCGGCCTGATCGCCGCGGCGCTGGCGGCGGGCCTCGCCCAGGCGCTGCTGATCCCCTCTTGGGGCGGGCTGGTCTCCCGCACCCTGCCCGACGAACACAAGGCCCGCGCCTGGGGGGCGCTGATGAGCCTGGAGGGGCTGGGCTTCGCCCTGGGTCCGGTCGTCGGCGGCTTCGCCTGGGAGCTCTGGGGGCCGCGCGCCCCCTTCTGGATCGGGGCCGCCGCCTACCTGGGCGTCGCCCTCTTCTACGCAGCGCGGCTACGCCGGCCGGCGGGCGCGTAGCCAGTGGCGCTTGCCGCCCCAGCCGGGGATGCGCTCGACCGCAAACCCCGCGGCGGCAAGGCCGCGCCGCACGCGTCCGGCGACGGAATAGGTCACGAGGGCGCCCCCGGGCTCGAGCAACCCGAACATCCTGCGGTAGACCGCCGGGGTCCAGACGTCCGGGTTCGCCCGCGGGCTGAAGGGGTCGAAGTAGACCGCGCGCACCGGCCCCGCCCCCAAGACCGCGTCCTGCATCCGCGCGACCTCGAGCCGCAGGCGGAACGACGCGCCGGCGAGCTCGAAGCTCCCGCCCCAGCGCGGCGCGAGCCGTTCGAACAGCGCGCCGTCGAGCGGCCGCAGCACGGCCTCCAGCACCTCCAGCGGCACCGGCTCGGCCTCGACGGCGCGGTAATCGAGGAAGGCGCCCCGGCGGCGGGCGTGGCGCAGGGTCACGGCGAAGTTGACGCCGAGACCGAATCCGAGCTCGAAGACGCGGGGACGGGGGTCGGCGTGCACCCCGCTCGCCCGCAGGTAGAGCCGTTCGGCCTGGGCGGCCGCGCCCGCGGCCGGATGGTAGCCTTCGCCGTGGACGGGGTGGCGCAGGCTGAGCGAGCCGTCGCCGGTGGGCCAGACCTCCACGACCCGATTCTAGCTTCCCGGTAGAATGGCGCCTATGGAACTGACCCTCTGGGCCAAGACGAACGGCACCCTGGTCAACGTGCTGACCGTGCTGCTGGGCTCGGGGCTGGGGGTGCTGATCCGCGGCCGCCTGCCGGGGCGCATGCAGCGCGTCATCGTCCAGGGGGTGGGCCTGGTCACCCTCTTCATCGGCTTCTCCATGGCGGGGTCGCTGGGCTCGGCGGCGGGCGGCGCGGTGGACGGGGTGATCCTGGGCTTGCTGGCGCTGGTGCTGGGCGGGGTGCTGGGCGAGGCGCTGGGGCTGGAGGAGCGCCTGGAGCGCCTCGGCGATCTGCTCAAGGCGCGTTTCCGCGGCGGCGGCGGCTTCACCGAGGGGTTCGTGGCCGCGAGCCTGCTCTTCTGCGTGGGGCCGATGACGCTGATCGGCTCGATCAACAACGGCCTGGTGGGCGACCCCACCCTGCTGCTGATCAAGTCGACCCTCGACGGCCTCTCGAGCATCGCCCTGGCCGCCAGCTTCGGCCCCGGGGTGGCCGCGAGCGCGCTGGTCGTCCTCGTCTACCAGGGGGGGCTGGCCCTGGCCGCCGGGGGGCTGGCCGCGGCGCTGCCCGACCCCGCGAGCGACCCGCGGGTGCTGCTGGTCACCGGGGTGGGCGGGCTGATGATCCTCGGTCTGGGCATCAACCTCCTCGAGCTCACCCGGGTGCGCGTGGCCTCGTTCCTGCCCGCGCTGGTGCTCGCCCCCCTCTTTTGGTGGCTGGCCGAGGTGCTAAGCTAGCGTCATGGACGTGACCCCCGACCTGGTGCGCCACCTGGCCGAGCTGAGCCGGCTCGAGCTGGACGAGGCGGAGGTCGAGCGCATGCTCCCGGAGCTGCGCTCGCTCCTGGCCTACTTCGAAAGCCTCGACGAACTGGACCTCGAAGGCCTCGAGGAGCTGGTGCGCCCCATCGACAGCGAGAACGTGCTGCGCGCCGACGTGCCCGCGCCCGGCCTTGGTCAGGACGAGGCGCTGGCGACCGCGCCCGAGCGCGAAGACGGCTTCTTCAAGCTGCCCCGCGTCGTCGAGGAGGGCCGCTGATGCTCGACCTGAGGTTCATCCGCGAACACCCCGAACGCGTCAAGGAGGGCATCCGCAAGAAGCGCGAGCTCGACGCGCTGCCGCTGGTGGACGAGCTGCTGGAGCTGGACCGGCGGCGGCGCGAGCTGCTGGCCGAGATCGAGACCTTACGGGCCCAGCAGAAGAAGCTGGCCAAGGCCGTTGGCCGCGCCAAGGCCGGCGGCGAGGACGCCGGCGCGCTGCTCGAAAAGTCGTCCGAGCTGGCCGAGTACCTTAAGCGGCTCGAGGCCGAGGAAAAGCAGCTGAGCGCGCGCATCGAGGAGATCCTGCCCCAGATCCCCAACCTCCCCCACCCCTCGGTTCCCGAAGGCGAGAGCGAGGCCGACAACGTGGTGGTGAAGGAGTGGGGCGAGAAGCCGGCCTTTGACTTCGAGCCCCGGCCCCACTGGGAGCTGGCCGAACGCCTGGGCGTCGTCGACTTCGAGCGCGGCGCCAAGATCTCGGGTTCGGGCTTCCCCTTCTTCCTCGGCCGCGGAGCGCGGCTGGTGCGGGCGCTGGAGAACTTCTTCCTCGACTTCCACACCGCCCGCGGCTTCACGGAGGTGCGCCCGCCGCTCTTGGTGCGCGAGCAGGCCGCCTTCGGCACCGGCCAGATCCCCGACAAGGAAGGGATGATGTACCAGGTCTCGGGCGGCTACTACCTGATTCCCACCTCCGAGGTGCCCGTCACCAACCTGCATGCCGGCGAGATCCTGGAGGCCGCGGTCCTGCCGCTCAAGTACACCGCCTACACCCCCAACTTCCGCGTCGAGGCGGGCAGCTACGGCAAGGACGTGCGTGGCCTCAACCGGCTGCACCAGTTCGACAAGGTCGAGATGGTCGTCTTCAGCCACCCCGACGAGAGCTACGACTGGCTGGAGCGGCTCACCCGCCAGGCCGAGGAGCTGCTGGAGGCGCTGGGCCTCCCCTACCGCCGCCTGCTGATGTGCACCGCCGACATGGGCTTCACCCAGGCCAAGAAGTACGACCTGGAGGTCTGGAGCGCGGGTCAGCAGAAATGGCTCGAGGTGAGCAGCATCTCCAACATGGAGGACTACCAGGCCCGCCGCATGAAGACCCGTTTCCGCGAGCCCGGGGGCAAACCCCGGCTGGTCCATACCCTCAACGGCTCGGGCCTCGCCTTTCCGCGGGTGCTCGCGGCGCTGATGGAAAACTACCAGACCCCCGAGGGCGACTTCACCCTGCCCGAGGCCCTGGCGCCCTACCTGGGGTGAGGCGTCCGAAGCGGGGCCGTGACGCTTCCTTTGGACCGCTCTTGTGATGTTTTACACGATGTTCTTCTCTTGTACTATTTTTCCCCGCTCGAACCGCTCGTAACGCAGTGGATCGATCTCTATGCTGTGCGCGCGCCCGTCCACGACCTCCTCGGCCAGCGCCCGCCCTACGGCCGCCGCCTGCTGCACCCCGTGGCCGCTGAAGCCTGCGGCGTTGACCCAGCCCTCGACCCCCGGCATCCAGCCGAGGATGGGGTTGTGGTCGGGGGTGACGGCGTAGTAGCCCCACCAGCTGGCGCGCTGGTCCAGCCCAGCACGCTCGAGCCAGGGAAACCGGGCCAGGCCCGCTTCCAGGGTGGGCTCGAGCCAGCCCCAGTCCATCCCTTCGCGAAAGCCGGGCGGCTCTTCTGGGTTCGAGCGGCCGAAGAGCACCCGCTCCCCCTCGCCGCGCAGATAGAAGCCCGTGGCCACGTCCACGGTGAGCGGCAACCCCCGGGCTTCGGGCATCGGTCCGGTCATGAAGACCATCCGCCGCACCGGCTCCACCGGCAGCTCGAAGCCCGCGCGCCGGGCCACCTCGCCCGCCCACGCCCCGGCCGCGTTGACGACCACCGGCGCCGTGAAGGAGCCCGCGGGCGTTTCCACCCGCCACGCCCGCCCGCGGCGGCCGGCCCGCAGCAGCGGCGTTTCGGTAAAGAGTTCGGCCCCCCGGCCGCGCGCGGCCTTCAGGTAGGCGTGCGCGACCAAGTGCGGGTCGATCACGCCGTCGGCCGGCCCCCAGGTAGCGAAGGCGACGCCGTCGGGGTCGAAGTCCGCAAGCTTCTTCGCCTCGCCCGGCGCCAGGCGCTCGACCGGGACCCCCAGGCGCTTCTGGGTCGCGAGCGCGCGTTCGTAAGCCGCCTCCGCGCCCTCGGGCACCAGGAAGAGGTAGCCGATGGGGCGGTAGCCGCTGGAAACCCCGAAGACCTCCTCGAAGGTTCGGTATTCCTGGATGCTGGCCCAGCTGAGGCGCACGTTCACCGCCTCGCTGAACTGCACCCGCACCCCGGCGGCGCTCTTGGCCGTCGCCTGCGCCGCCGGAACGGAGTCGGCCTCCAGCACGGCCACGCGCAGACCCCGCTCCGCGAGGCGGTACGCTACCGCGGCCCCAACGATGCCGGCGCCGATGATCAGGGCGTCGTAGCTGTGTTCCATGTCAGGACCACTATACTAAGGCCATGCTGCGCCGCCTTGGGTTGATTCTCGCCCTCATCCTGATCCTGATCCTCGGAGGGTTCCTGGCCTTCCGCTACTTCTTCTCCCCCGAGCGCCTCAACCAGATCGGGCGCACCGTTGGCACGACCTTCGGCTTCGACTACGGCGTCGTCGAGTACTACAGCATGGGGCGGCTGGTGGCCCGCTTCTTCAACGTCGAGAAGCTCACCACCGCCAGCGGCACCTACGAGAACCAGACCCGTCCCTACCGCTTCGGCTACGGCTACCGCGACGCCAACCTCAACGGCGTGCTCGATACGGACGAGGCGGCGGCCGGCAAGGTGTACTTCGAGGTACCCGTTTACGCCGACTACCTCTACTACGACGGCAAGCGCGACCCTAGACAGCGCTGAACACGAAAACGCAAGGGCCGGCCGAACGGCCGCCCCTTGCGCACTTCCCGTCAGATCCCCAGCAACCCTGCCCAGTCCTCCGGCTTCTTGGGCGCGGTGTACTCGGTGTCCATCTGGGCCAGCTGCAGCCTGCCCGAGAACTCGTCGTTCACCGCCTGCCACTCGGTGTACTCCTCGATGACCCAGATGCCGCTTTCACGCGCGCCGTTGCCGCTGGCGCGGGTGCCGCCGAAGGGCATGTGCGCCTCGGCGCCTACGGTGGTGTTGTTGATGTTGACCATGCCGGCGCGGATCTCGTTTTTGAAGCGGTAGGCCCAGAGGCGGTGGTTGGTGTAGATGGCGCTCGAGAGGCCGTAGGGGTGGTCGTTGGCCGTTTCGATGGCCTCGTCGATGCCGTCCACCTTGATGAGGTTGATCGTGGGGCCGAAGATCTCCTCGCGGGTCTGCTTCATGCCGCGCTCGGCCTCCCAGACCGTGGGGTGGCCGAAGAGGCCCTTGTCGGGGTCGCCCTTGAAGTTGGGGTAGGGGTTGTCCTGGGTGATGCGGCCCTTGCCGAGCAGCAGCTTCGCGCCGTCGGCCTCACCCCAATCGTAGTGCTCCATCCAGCGCTGGAAGAGGCGGTCGTTGAAGAAGGGGCCGTAGTGAACGTCCTCGTAGGCTACGGGATCGCCTATGACGGTGCTCTCCACCTTGGCCAGGAACCGCTCTTTGAACGCGTCGTAGATGGGCGCGTCCACGATGATGTTGCCCGCGCTGGTGCAGCGCTGGCCGCCGGTGGCGAAGGCGCTCCACCAGGCGCCGGTAACGGCGTTGTCCAGGTCGGCGTCGCGCATGACCACGAGCGGGTTCTTGCCCCCGAGCTCGAGCGTCGCCTTGATGAGCGCCCGGCCCGCCTTTTCGCCGATGATGCGCCCCACCTTGGTGCTGCCGGTGAAGGCGAACTTGTCGAAGAGCCCCTCGTCGATGCCGTTCACCACCCGCTCGCCGGTGCTGCCCGCGCCGCCGCCGAAGACGACGTTGATCACCCCCGGCGGCAGCCCCGCCTCCTCGAAGAGCTTGACGAAGACGTAGGAAAGCACCGGCGAGTCGTCCGAGGGCTTCCAGACCACGGTGTTGCCGGTGAGCACCGCGGGGATCAGCTTCCAGCTGGGCACCGCGATGGGAAAGTTGCCGGCGGTGATCATCCCCACCACCCCCAGCGGGCGGCGGTAGGTGGAGAGGTCCTTGTTCTTCAGCTCGCTGGGCACGGTCTGCCCGTAGAGGCGGCGGCCTTCGCTGGCAAAGAAGACCGCGGTGTCGATGGCCTCCTGGACGTCGCCGCGCGCTTCCTTGAGCGTCTTCCCCACCTCGCGCACCATCAGCCGGCTCAGGGTCTCTTTTTCGCGCTCGAGAATCTTGGCGAGCGAGAAGAGCACCTGACCGCGGATGGGCGCGGGCGTGCGCGACCACGCAGCGTAGGCTTGTCGGGCCGCCTCCGCCGCCCGCCGCACCAGCTCGGGCGAGCCCTCCGGGAAGACGCCCACCAGATCGTCGCGGTCGGCCATGTTGCGGCTTTCGAAGAGCGGGCCCTCCACGACCTCTTCGCCGCCGATCAGGTGCCCGCCGTAAAATACGTTGCCCAGTTTGCCCTTTTCGATCTTCATAGCTACCCCCTAAACCCGCACGGCCGTACCCGTGGCCGTGACCATGAGCATGCTCTGACCGATGACCTCGTAGTCGAGGTCGATCCCGACCACCGCGTTGGCGCCCAGCCGCTTCGCCTCCTCGGCGAGCTCCGCGAGCGCGATCTCGCGGGCCCTCTTGAGTTCGGCCTCGTAAGCGCCGGAGCGGCCGCCGAAGACGTCGCGCACCGAGGCCATCAGGTCGCGCAGAATGTTCGCGCCCACGATGGTCTCGCCGTGGACGATGCCCTTGTACTCCAGGGCGGGCTTGCCTTCGATGCCGTTGGTGGTGGTGAGGATCATGCCTGCCCTCCTTTCAGGTACAGGGGCAGCAGCCGCAGGAAGTTCTTGCTGGCTTCGATGCCCTTTTCGAAGTTGATGACGTCGAACTTCTCGTTGGGGGCGTGCAGGTTGTCGCTCTCGAGCCCGAACCCCATGAGCACCACCGGGGCCTCGAGCTCGCGCATGAAGTCGGCCACGATGGGAATCGAGCCGCCTTCGCGGGTGAAGACGGTCTCGCGCCCCCAGGCCTCCTCCAGCGCCTGGGCCGCGGCCTGCATGGGCGGTGAGCTCGTCGGTACCACCACCGGGTCGCCGCCGTGGTGACGGATGACCTCCATGGCGTAGCCCTCGGGCAGGATCGTGCGCAGGTAGGCCTCGGCCAGGTCGGCGATCTTTTCCGGGTCTTGATCGGGAACGAGACGCATCGAGAACTTGAAGAAGGCCTCCGCGGGAATGACCGTCTTGGAGCCCTCACCCTGGTAACCGGAGCCCATGCCGTTGACGTCGAGGGTGGGGCGCGCCCAGCGCCGCTCGAGGATGCCGTAACCGGGCTCGCCGGGGGTGGCCTGCGCACCCACTTCGGCCTTGAAGGCCTCTTCGTCGAAGGGGAGGCGGGACCACATCGCCCGCTCCTCGGGGGCGACGGGCACGACGTCATCGTAGAAGCCCGGGATACGGATCCACCCCATCGGATCCTTGAGCTGGGCGATCATCCAGGCGGCGGCGTGGGCAGCGTTGGGCACCGCACCGCCGTAGGCCCCGGAGTGAACGTCACGGGCCAAGCCGCGCAGCCGCACCTCCAGGTAGGCGAGCCCCCGGAGGCCGTAGGTGAGCGTGGGCAGACCAGGCGCGAACATCGGTGAGTCCGAGATCAGGACCACGTCGGCAGCCAGGCGCCGGCGGTTCTCCTTGACGAAGGGGACCAGGTTGGGGCTGCCCACCTCCTCCTCGCCCTCGATCAGGAACTTGAGGTTGACGGGCAGGTTGCCGGCGAGCTGCAGGGCCGCCGCCACGTGGGCGAAGACCTGGCCCTTGTCGTCGGAGGCGCCGCGGGCGTAGATCTTGCCGTCCTTGATCGTGGGTTCGAAGGGCGGGGTGGTCCAGAGCTCGAGCGGATCGGGCGGCTGCACGTCGTAGTGGCCGTAGACGAGCACCGTGGGCGCCGCAGCGTCCACCAGCTTTTCGGCGTAGACGATGGGGTGGCCCGCGGTGGGCACCACCTCCACCGCGAATCCGGCGCCCGTCAGGCGGTCGCCCAGCCAGCGCGCCGCGCGCTCGACGTCTTGCTTGTGGCTGGGGTCGGCCGAGACCGAAGGGATGGCCAGGAATTCGAGGAGCTGGTTCAGGGGATCGGTCATACCCCTAGTTTACGCGCCCTCGCCCTCCGCCTCGGCCGCCGTCTTGCCCTCGGGGCCCTGCGCCTCGCCCACCTTGGACAATAGCTCGAGCCGCAAGCGGCCGACTTCGGCCTCGAATCGCTCCTGCAGCGCCTCGAGCTCCTGGCGCAGGCGCATGATCTCCTCGACGCCGGCCAGGTTGACGCCCAGTTCCTGGGTGAGCCGGCGGATCTCGCGCAGGTGTTCGATGTCGCGTTCGGAGTAGAGGCGGGTCTTGCCCGAGCTGCGCTTGGGGCGGATCAGGCCCTTGCGCTCGTAGAGGCGCAGGGTCTGGGGGTGCATGTCCACCAGCTCGGCGGCGACGGAGATGACGTAGACGGGTCGGTCGCTGGGCGCGGCCTTGGACGCTTCCTCGACCTCGCCCGGCAGCGCGGGCGGGGTCTCGATCTTGGCTGCCTCGTCCTGGAGGGCCTGCTTCAGGCGCTCGGCCTCGGCCTCGAAACGCTTCTGCAGCGCCTCGAGCTCCTGGCGCAGGCGCATGATCTCCTCGACGCCGGCCAGGTTGACGCCCAGTTCCTGGGTGAGCCGGCGGATCTCGCGCAGGTGTTCGATGTCGCGTTCGGAGTAGAGGCGGGTCTTGCCCGAGCTGCGCTTGGGGCGGATCAGGCCCTTGCGCTCGTAGAGGCGCAGGGTCTGGGGGTGCATGTCCACCAGCTCGGCGGCGACGGAGATGATGTAAACCGGACGATCCTTGCTCACAGTGCGGCCTCCAGGAAGATCACCTTGACATCTCCATTATAAACTTCCTGCGGCCCGCGACGAAACCCTTCTAGGCCTCGGTCGTTGAAGAATCGCCCGGCGCTGGGGCCGGGCGATTCGCGGGGAGGAAGACGCTACCCTTCCGGGGTGCCCTTGACGTAGGGGAGGTAGTGGGGCTGCCAGAAGTGCCGCCGCACGTAGTCGAGGACGTCGTGCTCGGCCAGTCCGTCGAAACGGTTGGTCGCGGCCACGCCGTCGGCGACGGCCTGGAGGATCACCTTGGCCGCCACGTGGACGCTGGCCTCGCGCATCTCGCGGACGAAGGGGTAGACCATCCCCTGTTCGATGTGGGAACGGTCGACGAAGTCGGCGAGCGCGTAGGAGGCTGCGAGCACCATACCGTCGGTGATCTCGCGGGCGTGCGCGAGGATCGCGCCGAAGCCCAGGCCCGGGAAGATGAAGGCGTTGTTGCCCTGGCCGATGGGGTAGGTCTTGCCCTTGTACTCCACGGGGTCGAAGGGGCTGCCGGTCGCCACGATGGCCGCGCCGTCGGTCCAGTGGAGGATGTCTTCGGGCAGCGCCTCGGAAGCGCTGGTGGGGTTGGACAGGGGGAAGATCACGGGGCGGTCGGTGGCCTCAAGCATCGCCTTGACCACCGGCTCGTTGAAGTCGCCGGGGCGCCCCGAGAGCCCCAGCAGCACCGTGGCGCGGGCGTTCTGGATGACCTCGAGCAGGTGCGGGGCCTTGCCGCTGTAGCTCCAGTCGGCCACCTCGGCGGGGTCGTGGGCGTAGGGGCGCTTGTACGCCTCCATCGCCCGGTCGCTGAGGAGCAGCCCCTTGGAGTCGAGCACGTAGACGCGCTTCCTGGCCTCCTCCTCGCTGAGACCTTCGCGGATCAGACCCTGGACGATCGCCCAGGCGACGCCGACGCCGCCGGCTCCCGCGCCGTAGACGACGAAGACCTGGTCGGTCACCGGCTCGTTCTTGATCTTCATGGCGTTCAGCAGGCCCGCCCAGGTGACGGCGCCGGTGCCCTGGATGTCGTCGTTGAACGAGGGCAGCTCCTTGCGGTAGCGCTCGAGCAGGGTAAAGGCCGCCTCCTTGGAGAAGTCCTCCCACTGGAGGATCGCCTTGGGGTAGCGCTTCTTGAAGGCCTTCACGAAGCGGTCCATGAACTGGTAGTAGGCCTCGCCCTTGAGCCGGTGGTGCCGCACGCCCAGGTAGAGGGGGTCCTGGAGCAGGTCCTCGCGGTCGGTGCCCACGTCCAGCTCGATGGGCAGGGTCTTGTCGGGGGCCACGCCGCCGGCGCCCGCGTAGAGGGAAAGCTTGCCGATGGAGATGGCCATGCCGCCGAAGCCCTGGTCGCCGATGCCGAGGATCGCCGAGGAGTCGGTGGCCACGACCAGCCGCACGTCTTCGAGGGGCACGTTTTCGAAGCACTGATCGGCCTTGTGGATGTTCTCGGTCGAGAGGGCCAGGCCCCGCGGCAGACGGTAGATGTGGGAGAACTCGCGCACCGCGTCGCCCACCGTGGGGGTGTAGATGATCGGTAGCATCTCCTCCAGGTGCTCGACGAGCAGGGCGTAAAACAGGACCTCGTTGCGATCCTGCAGGTTGCGCAGGTAGATGTGCTTTTCCAGATCGTTGTCCTGGAGCCGGTACCTTCGGTAGACCCGTTCCTTCTGCTCTTCGATGCTGGTGATGTGCGCCGGCAGCAGCCCCTCGAGCTCCAGGAGTTCCCGCTCCTCGCGGGTGAAGGCGGTGCTCTTGTTGAGCAGCGGGATCCGCTGCAGCAGGAAGCCCGTCACGTAGACCTCGAGGTAGCGGTTGCCGTTCTTGTCCCTCTTTACGTCGTAGTAGCGGCTGACCTTGGCCATGGCCCCATCATAGGACTTTGCCTGCTCACAGATGTCCTGCTCCATTTCGCCCGCGCCGGGAGTAAAATCGGGTCTGGAGGTAGCCAATGGCCATTACTGGACGTCCCAAAGTCAGCGTTATCGGTGCAGGACATGTCGGCTCCACCCTCGCCATGCGCATCGCCGAGGCGGCCCTGGCGGACGTGGTGCTCGTCGACATCGTCGAGGGCATGCCCCAGGGCAAGGCGCTGGACCTTTCCGAATCCAGACCGGTGGTGCTCAACGACGTTAGTATCGTCGGAACCAACGACTACGCCGACATCGCCGGGTCGGACATGGTGATCACCACCGCCGGCGTCCCCCGCAAGCCGGGGATGAGCCGCGACGACCTGATCGAGATCAACGGCAAGATCGCGGTCACCATGGCCGAGAACATCAAGGAATACGCCCCCGACGCCTTCATCATCCAGGTCGCCAACCCGCTCGACGCCATCACCTACGTGATCAGCGAGATCACCGGCACGCCCAAGAACAAGATCATGGGCATGGCCGGGGTGCTCGACTCTTCGCGCTACCGCTACTTCATCGCCGAGGCCCTGGGGGTGAGCGTGAAGGACGTGCAGGGCATCGTGCTGGGCGGCCACGGCGACACCATGGTGCCGCTGCCCCGCTTCACCTGGGTGGGCGGCGCGCCGCTGCCCGAGGTGATGCCCGCCGACCAGATCGAAGCGATCGTCGAGCGCACCCGCAAGGGCGGCGCCGAGATCGTGGGTCTGCTCAAGACCGGTTCGGCCTACTACGCCCCCTCGGCGGGCGCCTTCGAGATGGCCAAGGCCATCATCAAGGACGAAAAGCGCATCCTCCCGGTGGCCGCCTACCTGAACGGCGAGTACGGCATCTCGGGCCTCTTCGTGGGCGTACCCGCGGTGCTGGGCAAGGACGGCATCGAGAAGATCTGGCAGCTACCGCTCTCCGACGAAGAGCTGGCCGCCCTCAAGAACAGCGCCGACCACGTCAAGGCGCTGGTGGACAAGGTCAACGAGCTGGGCATCCTCGGTTAGTTCCTCGACTGGGGGGCGGAAGGGCGGCTCCGGCCGCCCTTCCCTACTTCGGGCGTCGGCCCTGGAACGATCCGTATAATTTGACGCCTCCCTCGGGGTGGTCGTTAAATATGTGATTTCTTTTACATATAGCTCGTTCGTGACGATGTTCTCTGCTCGCTATTGGCTATGATAGCCGCATGGACCCCGTGATCCACCGTACCGACGGCCACGTGCTGGAAATCGCCCTGAACCGCCCCGATCAGCTCAACGCCCTCGACGAGTCGACGCTCGAGGCCCTGAGCCGGGCGCTTGCACTCGCCGAGGACGAAGGCGTGCGCGCCGTGCTGCTGCGGGGCGAGGGCCGGGCCTTCTGCGCGGGGCAGGACCTGCGCGAAGCCGCCGCGGGCGGGCTCGACTACCAGGCGCACCTGACGCGCTACAACCGGGTCGTGCTGCAGATCCGCCGGCTCGCCAAGCCGGTGGTCGCTGCCGTGCACGGGGTGGCCGCGGGCGCGGGGATGGCGCTGGCGCTGGCCGCCGACCTGCGGGTGCTGGGACGGGAGACCCGGCTCACCACCGCGTTTGCGCGCATCGCCCTGGTGCCCGACTCGGGAATGACCTACACCCTCCCCCGCACCGTGGGCTGGGGGCGCGCCTTCGAGCTGCTGGCGCTGTCGCCCGACCTGGACGCCGAGGCGGCGCTGCGGCTCGGCCTGGCCAACCGCGTCGTCGCCGAGGACGCGGTCTTCGAAGAAGCGAGGGGGCTGGCGGCGCGGCTGGCCGCAGGGCCGACGCGGGTCTACGGCCTCATCAAGCACGCCCTCGACGAGAGCGCCCGGCTCGGGCTGGAGGAGGTGCTCGAGCTCGAGGCGCAGCTGCAAAAGCTGGCCGGCGAGGGGGCCGACCACGAGGAAGGCGTCAGGGCCTTCCTGGAAAAGCGACCCCCCCGTTTCCAGGGGCGCTAGCTCCTCAGCGCCGGCTCAAACGGCTGGGGTAGGCTGGGGGCATGAAACGGTTCGTTTGGATCTTGCTCTTCGCGGGGCTGGCGTTCGCGCAGACCGAAGCCACCAGGGCGGTCCCGGTGACCGTGCTCGGCTTCGACCTCAACGTCGTCTGGCCCACGCCCACCCTGCAGATCTTCGGCCCCGACTGCGACCGCGCCTCGGAGACCGGCTTCCAGCTGGCCCGGCAGCTGGACCCACGGGTGCCCGAGACGGTCGAGCGCTACGCCTGCTACCGGCTGATGGTCGGTGGCGCCGACAAACAAGCGACGACGGTGAACTTCATCGCCGGCTACACCCGCCAGGGCGCGGGCTACACGCTCACCTTCGAACAGAGCGACGCCGGCGGCCGCCTCGTCCAGGTCTGGGAGAAGAAGGACGCGCCGGCGCTCGTCTACGTCTTCACCTTCCTGGACGATCGCATCGAACTGCTCGTCGGGCAGGTGCCCCTAACGACCGCCCAGACCGGCTCCTGAGCGAGCCAGCGTGAGGATCCGGGCCGCGCCGCGCTGCGTGGCCCCTTCGCCGTCTTCGACCCCTGCGGCGACGGCGCGCTCGTAGCTTTCCGCCATCAGGGTGGTGTCGAGGGTCAGCACCTTGCCCAGCGCTTCGAGGGCGCTGGGCAGCTCGACGGGGCGCAGCGCCACCAGCAGGTGCTCCAGCGCCAGGCTGTACACCTGACCGATCGCCGGGATCAGCGAGGAGAGGGGGACCCCGTAGCGCGCGTGCACCACCCCCACCCGCAGCCGCTTCGCGGCGTACTCCGCGTCGTAGACGCCCTCGAAGAGCTCGCGGTACCAGCCCTCGAAGCTTTCGTAGAGCCGCTCGACCCGCCCCGGCTCCCCCCAGAGGATCCGCCGGGTCTCGGGGTCCTGCCCCAGGTGGTCGTAGAAGGCCAGCGCCATCTCGTGCGCCAGCGGGTGCATGATGGGCTTGAGTTCGAGCAGGCGTTCGGCGTGCTCGGGGCCGAAACCCACGCGCCGCAAGCGCCGTTCTACCGCGTCGGATCCCGTCACCGCGCCCATCCTAATCCCCGGAACCACCGTCCGCAACCACCCCTTCGGGGGCGGGCTCCAGCACCGACTCGGCGCGGACCGCCTCGAGCAGCAGGGCTTCGGTATCTCCGGGCGTCATTCCTTCGGGCAGGGTCAGCGGGGCCACCTTCCAGAAGTCGCCGCGACGCTCCTCCCAGTCTCCCAGGATGGCTCGGGCGCGGGGGCTGCCCGTGAGCTTCAGGTGCCGCTCGAGCATCGCGCGCAGCAGCTCGTCGTCCACGCCCGGGGCCAGGCGCGCGATGCCGACCAGGGTGGGGTTGTAGCGCTCGGGGAAACGGCTCTCGGGGTCGTAGACGTAGGCGACGCCCCCGGTCATGCCCGCGGCGAAGTTCTGCCCGGTCTCACCCAGGACCACGACGAGGCCGCCGGTCATGTATTCGCAGGCGTGCTCGCCCACGCCCTCCACCACCGCCCGGGCCCCGGAGTTGCGCACCGCAAAGCGCTCACCGACGCGGCCGGCCACGTAGAGGGCGCCGCCGGTCGCCCCGTAGAGTACGGTGTTGCCCGCGAGGATCTCCGGCGCCTCACGGAAGAGCGGCGGGCGCACGCTGATCAGCCCCCCGGCCATGCCCTTCGCCAGGTAGTCCTGCGCCTCGCCGACGAGCTCGAGGAAGACCCCGGGGGCCAGGAAGGCACCGAAGCTCTGCCCCGCCACCCCCTCGATGCGGGCGTGGACGGTGCCTGCGGGCAGCCCCTCCTCGCCGTGGAAGCGGGCGATCTCGCCCGACAGGCGCGCCCCCACGGCGCGCTCGCGGTTGCGCACGGCGAAGCGGGCAAAGCGCGGCTTGCGGTCCTGCAGGGCGGGGGCGAAGGTGGCGTAGAGCTGATCGTCGAGCAAGGGGCCGTCTTCCGGCCGCTCGGCGCGCCGCTCCAGGGGTTTGGGCCGCCAGGCGGGAAACGGCTCCAGGAGCGGCGTGAGGTCGACGTCGGAGGCGCGCTCCAGCGGTACCCCACGGCGCTCGAGCAGGTCGTTACGGCCCACGATCTCGTCGAGGCGGCGCACCCCCATCTCCGCCAGGATCTCGCGCACCTCCTGGGCCACGTAGATCAGGAAGCGGACCGCGTGTTCCGGGGTTCCGGGGAAGCGGCGGCGCAGGGCCTCGTTCTGGGTGGCCACCCCGACGGGGCAGGTGTTGAGGTGGCACTGGCGCGCCATCACGCAGCCCACGGCCACCAGCGCGGCGGTGCCGAAGCCGAACTCCTCGGCCCCCAGGAGCGCCGCCAGCACCACGTCGCGCCCGGTCTTGAGCCCCCCGTCCACCTGCAGTCGTACCCGGTCGCGCAGCCCGTTCTCGAGCAGGACGCGGTGGGCCTCGGCGAGGCCGAGCTCCCAGGGGCTGCCGGCGTACTTGATCGATCCCAGGGGCGAGGCGCCGGTTCCGCCGTCGGCGCCGGAGATGAGCACCCGGTCGGCGTAGCCCTTGGCCACCCCGGCGGCGATCGTGCCCACCCCCACCTCGCTGACGAGCTTGACGCCCACGCGCGCCTTCTTGTTGACGCGCTTGAGGTCGTAGATCAGCTGGGCGAGGTCCTCGATGGAGTAGATGTCGTGGTGCGGCGGGGGCGAGATCAGCGTCACCCCGGGGGTGGCCCCGCGCACGCGGGCGATCTCGCGGTTCACCTTGAAGCCGGGGATCTGCCCCCCTTCGCCGGGTTTGGAGCCCTGGGCCATCTTGATCTCGATCTCCTCGGCGCTCACCAGGTAGGCGGGGGTCACCCCGAAGCGGCCCGAGGCCACCTGCTTCACCTTGCTGTTACCCCAGTCGCCGGCGCGGGGGTGCCAGTCCGACTGGGTCAGGTCGGGGCGGTCTTCTTTGTAGGGGTGGTAGCGCACCGGGTCTTCCCCGCCCTCGCCGGAGTTGCTCATCGCCCCGATGCGGTTCATGGCCACGGCGAGCACCTCGTGGGCCTCGCGCGAGAGGGCGCCAAAGCTCATGGCCTGGGTGCGGAACCGCTCGAGGATCGCCTCGATGGGTTCGACCTCCTCGAGCGGCACCGGCCGTTCGGCCTTCTTCCAGGTGAGCAGGTCGCGCACCGCCGCGGGCGGGCGCTCGTTCACCGCACGGGCGTAGTTCTCGTAGCTTTCCCGCCGCTCCTCGCGCACCGCCTTGTGCAGCGACTTGAAGACCAGCGGGTTGAAGGCGTGGTACTCCCCTTGCTTGCGGAAGCGGAACTCGCCGCGGTCGGCGAGCTCGGCGGGCCCCTGGTAGGCCTCCTCATGGAAGGCCAGCACGTCGCGGGCGATGCGCTCGAGCCCCACCGCTCCGAAACGGGCCGGCGTCCCCTTGAAGTAGGTGTCCACCACGGCGGGCTCGAGGCCCAGCACCTCGAAGATCTGGGCTCCGCGGTAGCTGGCCAGGGTGGAGATGCCCATCTTCGCCAAGATTTTGCGCAGCCCCTTTTCGACGGCCTTCTGGTAGTTCACCAGCGCCTGCTCGAGCGAGATCGGCGCGCGGCCGCGGGGGTCGCGCTCCACCAGGTCGCGCACCGAGGCCAGCGCCAGGTAGGGGTAGACGAGGTCGGCGCCGTAGCCCAGCAAGACCGCGAAGTGGTGGTCCTGCCGCGCCTCGCCCGTCTCGACGACCAGCGAGACGCGCATCCGCCGGCCGAGCCGGATCAGGTGGTGGTGCACGCCGCCCACGACGAGCGGCATGGGGATCGGCGCCCACTCGGGCCCCACCCCGCGGTCGCTGAGGATCAGCACGTTGAACCCCTGCTCCACGGCCGCCTGGGCCTCCTGCAGGAGCGCGTCGAGGGCGCGTTTCATCGCTTCGGGGCCTCCGTAGGAGGGGAAGCGGGTGCGCAGGCGGTAGGGGCGGTACCAGGTGTCGTCGTGGTTGTAGATCCACTCGAGCTGGTCCCCGTGGATGATGGGCGAGTCGAACTCCATCTGGTGCGCCGCCCCCTCCTGGGCCTCCAGGAAGCTCATCCGCGGCCCCACCAGGCTGCGCAGCGACATCACCATCTCCTCGCGCAGGGGGTCGATGGGCGGGTTGGTCACCTGGGCGAAGCGCTGGCGGAAGTAGCGGTAGAGCCACTGCGGCAGCGACGAGAGGAAGGGCAGCGGGGTATCGTCGCCCATCGAGCCCACCGGCTCGCTGGCCAGCCGGCTCATCGGCGCCAGCAGGTGGGTCAGGTCTTCGCGGCTGTAGCCGAAGGCCCTCTGCAGCCGCACGAACTCCTCGCCCTTCGGCAGGTTCTGACCCTCGAAGAGCAGGTTCTTGGTCTTCGGCGGATAGGTGCGGTGCCGCCGCACCCAGACGGCGTAGGGCCGGCGGGTGGCGTAACGCTTCTTGATCTCGGCGTCGTGGTACACCCGTCCCTTCTCGGTGTCCACCGCGAAGATCTGGCCCGGGCCCAGCCGCCCCTTCTCGACGATCGCCTCCGCCTCGGCGTCGACGATGCCCGTCTCCGACCCCAGCACCACCAGACCGTCGGCCAGGCGCCAGTAGCGCAGCGGCCGCAGGCCGTTGCGGTCCAGCGAGGCGGCGGCGTAGCGGCCGTCGGAGTAGACGAGTGCGGCCGGCCCGTCCCAGGGCTCCGAAAGCGAGGCGTGGTACTCGAAGAAGGCCCGCACCTCGGGGTCCACCTCGGCCACGTTCTCGTAGGCCTCGGGCACGAGCATCATCATCGCGTGCAGCGGATCGCGGCCGCTTTGGACCAGCAGTTCGAAGACGTTGTCGAGGATCGCCGAGTCGCTGCCCGCGGTGTCCACGACCGGTTTCAGGTCCTCGAGCGCCTCGCCCCAGTGCTGGCTGATCAGCTCGGGCTCACGGGCGAGCATCCAGTTGACGTTGCCTTGCAGGGTGTTGATCTCGCCGTTCTGGGCGAGGTAGCGGAACGGCTGGGCGAGCTGCCAGGCGGGAAAGGTGTTGGTGGAATAACGCTGGTGGAACAGGGTCAGCGCCGTCTGGTAGTAGGGGTCGGCGAGGTCGGGGTAGTAGGCGGCCAGGTCGCGCGCCAGCATCAACCCCTTGTAGACCAGGGTGCGCGAGGAAAGCGAGACCGCGTAGGCCTCGAGCCCCGCTTCGCGCCAGGCCCGCTCGATCCGCCGCCGCGCCCGGTAGAGGGCGCGTTCGTAGGTGGTGGCCGAGAAGGCACGGGGCTTGATCAGAACCGCCTGCCAGACCTCGGGCTCGGCGCTGCGGGCCACCTCGCCCAGCACCTCGGGGTTGGTGGGCACGCGGCGCCAGACCTCGTGCCCCAGACCCAGCGTCTCCAGCTCGTCCGCAACGACCTTCATGGCCCGCTCACGGGTCCCGGGGTCGCGGGGCATGAAGAACATCCCCACTGCGATGTCGCGCGGGTTCTCGGGTGCAATGCCCTCCCGCACCAGCACGCGCTTGAACAGCGGGTAGGGGATCTGGGTTAGCAGGCCGACCCCGTCGCTGGTCAGTCCGTCGGCGGCCACCGCCCCGCGGTGCGCCATGCGCGCCAGGGCCTCGATGCCCAGCTGCAGCACCCGGTGGCTGCGCCGCCCCTGGGCGTCGGCGATGAAGCCGATACCGCAGGCGTCGTGGACCGAATTCTGGGTGGGGTCGTAACCGCTGCTCATGCGTCTCCTTTTCCCGCAGATGCGTGTTCGTTTATAATGTTTCCTTGTTTTGGGGCCTGACGCATATTCATGCGCCTATATGGTCTCCCATTGTATCTTCGGGGGGCGTCTCCGTCAACATGTCGGACGCCTTCCGGGTCGAACTTACTTGACACGGCGGATACGTATAGATACGATACAAACTAGATACAACCCTATTCGGAGGTCGTCTGTGGAAACGTTGCGCGTGTCTGGTAAATCTCGTCCTAACTCCGTAGCTGGGGCCATTGCTGCACTCTTGCGCTCGCAGGGGGAGGTGGAAGTGCAGGCCATCGGGCCCGCCGCCGTCAACCAGGCGGTGAAGGCCATCGCCATTGCGCGGGGGTACATCACGCCCGACAACCTCGATTTGTTCGTCAAGCCCGCCTTCGTCAAGCTGGAGCTGGAAAACGAGGAGCGCACGGCCTTGCGCTTCACGGTGAAATCGCAGCCGCTGAGCTCCTAAGGCACAACCTTCCGAGCCTCCATGGGCCATCACCCAGTTCACATGGGTTCTGCTAGACTCATGGCATGATGTTGTTTGGACCTTTTGCCTGGTTGATCCTTCTGGTGCTGCTCGCCACCTTCGTCATCCAGGGGTGGTTGCAGCGCACCTACGCGCGATTCAGCCGTGTTCCCAACGCCAAGGGCCTGACCGGCGCGGAGACTGCGCGCCTCATCCTTGACCGCTACGGCCTGACGCAGGTCCGCGTCGAGCCCGTCCGCGGCCAGCTCACCGACCACTACGACCCCCGCACCAAGACGGTGCGCCTCTCCGAGGGCAACTACGCCTCGCCCTCGCTGGCGGCGCTGGCGGTGGCGGCGCACGAGGTCGGCCACGCGCTCCAGGACGCCGACGACTACGTCCCCATGCGGGTGCGCGCGCAGCTGGTTCCGGCCGCGCAGATCGGCAGTAACCTGGGGCCCTGGCTCTTCATCATCGGGCTGATGCTGCAGATGACGGCGCTGGCCACGCTCGGCCTCTACCTCTTCGCCGCGGCGGCGATCTTCCAGCTGGTCACGCTGCCGGTGGAGTTCAACGCCAGCAGCCGCGCGCTGGCCAACCTGCGAAAGTTCGAGCTACTCGCGCCCAACGAGCTGCCGGCGGCGCGCAAGGTGCTGACGGCCGCGGCCATGACCTACGTGGCGGCGCTGGCCATGAGCGTGGCCTACCTGATCCAGTACGCGGCCATCCTGGGCGTGGGCCGCGACGACTGACCCTACCCCGATGAACGTACGCGAAGACCCCAGGGCGCTGGCCCTGGGGGTTCTCGTCAAGGTCGGGCGGGGCAGGTTCGCCGCCCCGACCCTCGACCTGGCGCTCTCGCGGAGCGGGCCGGAGCCCCAGGCGGCGGGGCTCGCCACCGACCTGGTCTACGGGACACTGCGCCGGCTGCGCTGGATCGACTGGAGCCTGAAGCCGTTGCTGCGGCGCCCCGAACGGCTGCCCGAGGCGGTGCGCTGGGCGCTGCGCGCGGGCGGCTACGAAAAACTCTTCACGCCGCGCCCCCCGTACGCGTCGGTGAACGCCTGGGTGGAGGTCGCGGCCCGGAGCCATCCCCGGCTGCGCGGCCTGGTGAACGCGGTGCTGCGGCGGCTGGAGCCGCGGCCCGCCCCGGAGGCGGTGCGGCTGGGTCTCCCCGACTTCCTCTACGAGGAGTGGCGCGCGCGCTTTGGCGACCCCGGCTGGATGGAGGCCCTCAACGAGCCGGCCCCGCTCTGGCTCACGCTCTTCCCCGGGGGCGAAGCGGAGCTGGCGGCGCAGGGGGTACCGTTCGAAGCCGGCCCCGTGCCCGGCAACGTACGCGTCCACGGTTTCTCGGTGCGCCGCATCGCGGCCTTCCGCAAGGGGTTGGCGCAGCCCCAGAACCCCGCTTCGCTGCTGGCGGCGCAGCTGCTCGAGGCCGGTTCGGGCGAGCGCGTCCTCGACCTGGCCGGCGGCGCCGCCCTCAAGGCCGCCTGGCTGGCCGCCCGGGGAGCACAGGTGACCAGCGTGGACGCGGACGCACGCCGCCAGCGGGCAGGCCGGCGCAACCTGGCCCGTCTGGGCCTGGAGGTGGCGTTCCTGACCCGCGATCTCACACGCCCCCTCGACCTTACGGCGCCCAAGGTGCTGCTCGACGCGCCCTGCCTGGGCACCGGCACGCTAAGGGGCCACCCCGAACTGCGCATGCGGCTCGAGCCGGAAGCGCTCGAACCCACGGTGCGGCTCCAGGCGCGGCTGCTCGAAACCGCCGCCCGCGCCACCGAACCCGGCGGTCTGCTCGTCTACGCCGTTTGCTCGCTCACCGAAGCCGAGGGCGAGGAGCAGGTCGCCCGGTTCCTACAGGCCCACCCGGAGTTCGAGCCGGTGGAAATCGAAAGCCCCGTGCCCCTGCTGGCACGGGGACACGGGGTCTACGTCCGACCCGAAAACGGGCTGGACGGGTTCTACTACGCGCGGCTGCGGCGCCGGAGCTAGCCGTGGGAGCTGGCTTCGTCCTCGGAGAAGAGGCCGTCGGCGAAGGCCATCCAGTAGCCGCCGAAGGCCGGGAAGAGAACGATCAGGACCCAACCGTAGAGGCTCGGCATCCAGCTGCCCAGGAAAATCTTGTTGACGATCACGACGCCGATCAGGAGCGCGACGAAGAAGACCAGGTAGTAGGTCAAGAACTTACCCATACGTCTATGCTAGAAGATTTTTCTCCGCGCCGGTAGGGACAAGGGTCATCGGGGGGCGAGGCGCCACTTGGCGCCGTGGGGGGTGTCCTCCACCACGACGCCCAGCTCGCCCAGGCGGGCGCGGATCGCGTCGGCGGCGGGGAAGTCGCGCCGGCTGCGGGCGGCCTCGCGCTGCTCGAGCAGCAGCTCGATCAGCCCTTCCAGCAACGGCCCTTCGAGCCGCGCTTCCAGCACCCGCGCGGGGAAAAGGCCGAGCACCCCCTCGCCCAACCGCTCCAGCGTCTCCAGGGCGCGCTCCAGGCTCGCCCGCCCCTGCGCGGCGGCGAGCGCCTTGTTGAGTTCGGGGAGGAACGAAAAGAGCGCCGCCAGCGCCTCGGGGGTGCCCAGGTCGTCGTTCATCGCCTCGGCGAAGGCGGCCTCGAGCCGGTCGATCGCCTCCTCCAGGGCAGCTAGCGTACCCTCGCGGGCGCGCTCCAGACCGGAGCGCAGGCTGCGGTAGGCTTCGAGCAAGCGGAAGTAGGCCCTGGCCGCCGCCTCGAGCCCGGCCTCGGTAAGGTCGAGGACGCTGCGGTAGTGGCTTTGCAGCAGGTAGAGGCGCACCACCATGGGCTCGTGCCGCTCGAGCAGTTCGCGCAGGGTGATGAAGTTGCCCGTACTCTTGGCCATCTTCTCACCGTTCAGCAGCACGTGGTTGTGGTGCATCCAGTAGCGGGCGAAGGCGTGGCCCGCCGCTTCGGCCTGGGCGATCTCGCACTCGTGGTGGGGGAACTGCAGGTCGATGCCTCCGGCGTGGATGTCGAAGCCCTCCCCCAGGTACTTGAGGCTCATGGCCGAGCACTCGATGTGCCAGCCCGGGTACCCCTCACCCCAGGGGCTGGGCCAGCGCATGATGTGCTCGGGTTCGGCCCGCTTCCAAAGCGCCCAGTCGCGCGGGTCTTCCTTCTCGCCGCGCACCTCGACGCGGGCCCCAGCCTGCTGGTCTTCGAGCCGCCGCCCCGAGAGCTTGCCGTAGTCGGGCCACTTGGCGGCGCGGAAGTAGACCGAGCCGTTCACCTCGTAGGCGTAACCGCGGTCGAGGAGTTCCTTGGTGAGCTCGATCTGCTCGATGATGTGGCCGCTGGCGCGGGGGGTGATGCTGGGCTTGGCGACGTTGAGGGCGTCGGTGTCTTCGAAGTAGCGCCAGAAGTACTTGTCGGCGACCTCCATGGGCTCGAGCCTCTCCAGCTTGGCCCGCTTGGCGATCTTGTCCTCGCCTTCGTCGGCGTCGTCGGTGAGGTGCCCCACGTCGGTAACGTTGGAGACGAAGCGCACCCGGTAACCCTCGTGCATGAGCCAGCGGCGCAACACGTCGTAGACGACCGCGGCCCGCCCGTGGCCCAGGTGGGCGTCGGAGTAGACCGTGGGCCCGCAAACGTAGATCCCCACGTGGCCCGGCGTCGCGGGCACGAACTCCACTTTCTTGCGCTGCATGGTGTCGTACAGGTAAAACGGCATGGGACCTCCTAAGGCACGGTTCGAGGGCTGGACTGTGGGGGAATCCAGAAACGAGGGGCTAACGCCGACATCGGCGCCCGGTCCTCATCATGCCCGGATTCTATCACGCGTCGGCCAGGCAACGGTCCTTTAGCCCCTGCAGGAAGCTCTCGATGTTCTCTTGCATCAGCTTCTTGACGAGCTTCTGCAGCAGCGCGCCGAACATCGGCAGGTTGAGCTCGTAGTCGAGGGTCAGCTTGACGCGGGTCGCGTCCTCGCCCTCGGGGGTGAAGACCCAGGTGCCCTCGTACTTGTCGAAGTCACCCTCTTCGCTGTAGAAGCGGTTCCTCAGGTTGGCGTCGTCCCACTCCTCCACCTCGGTCCACTGCACCTTCTTGCCCATGGCCACGGCCAGGTAGTGGGTCACCGAGCGCTCGGGGGTTTGCTCGAGCACCTTGAGTTCTTTGACGTCTTTCAGGTAAGGGGCCAGCCCTTCCAGGTCCTTGGCCGCGGCGTAAACCCCGGCCGCCGGCCTGGGAATCACGATCTCGGCTTCTACGGTCGGCATAGGCCCGTTTTACTTCGTTTCCCCATCTTCCCGCAACTTTTCGTAGCGTTGCGCCGCCTCCACGGCTGCGCTCAACGCGAAGCCGCGCGTCTGCAGGAAACGGACCATACGCGCGTGCTCACCCTTGTGACGCCAGGCCGACTTGTCCAGAAGGGCGAGTGCACGCCCCACCTCGTCCTCACCGTCTCCGCTGGCCGCGAGCACCTCGCGCACGATCCGCTCGTCTACGCCTCGGCGGGCCAGCTCCGCGCGCAGGCGCAGTTCACCCCAGCGCTCCCGGCGCGAGCGTACGAAGGCCTCGGCAAAGGCCCGGTCGTCGAGGTAGCCCCACTCGAGCAGGCGACCCAGCACGGCCCGCGCCACCTCGGGGGTGGTTCGCGCCAGCAGCTTGCGCTCGAGCTCGGCCCGGCTTTGCATGCGACGCCCCAGGGACCTCAGCGCGTACTGCATGGCCCGCTCCTCGCTGTACGGCTCCTTCGGCTTCACCGCCTCCAGCCTACACGGCTATACTGGGTGTCGTGCGCGTTTTCGCCATCGCCGATCCCCACCTCTCCAGCCAAAACCCCAAGCCCATGGACGTCTTCGGTCCGGGCTGGGAAGGCCACCCCGAAGCCTTCTTCGAGGGCTGGCGGCGGGTGGTAGGGCCGGACGACCTGGTCATCGTCGCCGGCGACATCTCCTGGGCCATGCGGCTCGACGAAGCCTTGCCCGACCTCCGGGCCATCGCCGAGTTGCCTGGGCGCAAGGTGTTGATTCGCGGCAACCACGACTACTGGTGGCCCTCGATCAGCCGCCTGCGCGCCGCGCTGCCCGCCGGGATGTACGCGATTCAGAACGACAGCCTGGTCATCGATGGGGTGGCCGTGGCCGGCACCCGCGGCTGGCTGGTGCCCGGCAGCCCGGAGTACACGGAGCAGGACGAGAAGATTTACAAACGCGAGGTCGAACGGCTGCGGCTCAGTCTGGAGAGCCTGAAAGGGAAAAGCTTCGACCACCTGATCGTAGCGCTCCACTTCCCGCCCACCGGCCCCGACGGCAGCCCCACCGGCTTTACCGACCTGATTGAGCAGTACGAACCCGACGCCGTCGTCTACGGCCACCTGCACGGGGCCGAGAACACCTGGCTGCTCACGAACTGGAAGGGCATCCCCCTGCACCTGGTCGCGGCCGACTACCTGCACTTCAAGCCCAAGCTCGTTTTGCAAGTCTAACCAAACCGCTGCTGTTCCACGCTTCGCGCCATCGCGCACGCGCCGGTTCGCGATACGTCAGTATATCGACCAGGTATTGAGCTAGGTGTAACCTCCCAACACGTTGTTCACTGGAACCCCTCACCCTGCTGCCTGTGCAAGAGTGGCTTTTGGAACGAGAGGAGGAGGGGTTCCAGTGACTCATCACAAGAACGCGCGACTCACCTACCAAGCAAGGCGCATCCTTGTGTCCCGCATTATCCACGAAGGCTTGCCGGTAAGGGAAGTTGCCAAGGCCCAGGGCGTCAGCCCCAGAACCGCCTACAAGTGGCTCAGGCGCTACCGGGAAGAGGGCGAAGCCGGCCTTTTCGACCGCAGTTCAAAGCCACGGCGAAGCCCCAGGCGCACCCCTGAGAAGGTCCGGGAACAGGTTGTTCGGCTTCGTCGGCAACGCTGGCCCTACCACGCCATCGCTGAGTGGCTTGGAATCTCCAAGAGCACGGTGGGGAGGATCCTGAAGGACGAGGGACTGAACCGCCTTTCTGTTTTGGAACCCAAGCCCCTGCCCAAGCGCTTCGAGGTAAAGGCTCCCGGCGTGCTCCTGCACCTGGACACCAAGAAGCT